>NZ_JTLI01000069.1 GCF_000799075.1 Cetobacterium sp. ZOR0034 | reverse complement strand
AGATAGCCTATTTGGACATTTAAAATTTGATAGCTAAGAAGTTAATTTACACTAAATTTGGTATACTCCCAAAAAATTTGAAATCTATAATAAAGGGAAGACAAGCTCTTATTCTTTTTGATGGCGCTTCTCAAAATATAATAAAAGGAGAAGTTCAAAAAATAACTCCTATTCTCGCTGAAGGTTTTTCTACATCAAATACTCTCGTTAATATAGTTGACGATAATCGTTGGATTAGAGATCCCGGAAAAATTAGAGTTACTATAAAAATTGAAAGATCTGACTTAATCAAAAATCTATCTAGTGGCTCTAAAGCTTCAGTAGTACTACTTCCTGAAAATAATAGTTTGTTTTATTCTATTTTGGCAAATTTGTGGATTAATATTATAAGGGTGTTTAATTATGTTTACTGATTACACTAAAGATATTTTAAGAAGTCTTTTAGCTATTGTTCTTGGAATAACCATTAGTAAATATACATCATATAGTTTTAGTTTTGAAATTCCTATAATAGCATTAAGTACAGTTACAACTATGAAAGTATTTAATTTTAAAAATTTTATTAAACAAAATTGTTGGCTTGTTATTGCTACCGCATTTGGTCTTCTTGCCTCGGAAATATTTAAAGAAAAATTTATACTTTTTTTTATTTTCACTTTTAGTATATTTTTTAGCTGTTTTTATTATATATATTTAAATCCAAAGATATCTTCTAATATTATCTTAGGATATTCTTTCACAACAATATATTCAACATATAATAATTTAAATATTGAAACTATGGTCTACGACGTTTTTATTGTTACTACTTTAGGAGGAATTTTAGGGTTTTTTATCCTACTTTTTCTTCCTAATTCAAAAGAAGAAAAAATAAAAGCAATTGATTTAGATAAAAAAACTCCTAATATAAATTTATATCTTGTAGTTTTAATTAGTATTTTAGTTTCAATAACGTGGTTTCTTTATATATTATTTGATATCAAAGATGCTTTCTTTGCTTTTGCCACTCTTGCTATTATGTATGGAAATTTAGATTTGAAGAAAATCCAAGCAATGACACCGTTAATAATAAAAACACATATTTTAGGTTGCTTTATTGCCATCCTATATTCTTTTTTAGTTATTGGTCTAAGTAAATCTATCTTCTTTTTTACTCTTTCTCTTTCATTGATATTCTTTCCAATGTTATACTTAAAGTATTATGGAGAAACAAACATACATAAAACTATAGGTAATGGACTTATTGCAGCTACTATTCTACCAGTTTGTTTATATCTGAATCCAAAAAGTGATATTGCTGGTAAGGCTGGAACTCGAGCATTACAAATTACTTTTGTACTACTTGCTTCTTCAATCTTAATCAAATTTCTAATAAGTTTAGGAGGAAATAAATATGAAAAATAATTTAGCTGCCTTAATTTCAAAATTAAATAGATATCAAAAAAAATATCTAAATCATCATTTAAAAGATACAGATTTAGAAGCTTCTCAAGCTATTATTCTTTTGAAAATAAAAGAGAATTCTGAAATAACGCCAAAAGAGATTTTCGAAATGGGAATAGTTGAAAAACCATCCGTTAGTAAAATTTTAAAGAAATTAGAAGACATGAATTTCATTGAAAAAAATTCTTCAAATAAAGATGGTCGAAGTTATTCTGTTTCTCTTACAGAAGATGGTCTTAAAATGTGTTCCTTTATAGATTCTATTATAAATGAATTAAATATAGTATATGAAAAAATAGCATCGAAGTTTTTAAGTGAGGACCTCATGAAAATCTTAAATGAAGTTTATAATGAAAAATAATAAGAATTATCTTAAATGTTTCAGGCTGTAGACAAGTTACTATCTACAGCTTTTTTTATTTGGATGCAATATTTTATATTCTATTTTTATATTCTATTTTTATATTCTATTCCCCATAATTCCATATGCTTGATAATTCCCCTCAAGCTATTTCCTACTTCACTCAAATTATACTCTACTCTTAGTGGTACTTCAGGATATACTTTTCGATTTATAAGACCATCTTTTTCTAGAGATTTAAGATTCTCCGTTAAAACCTTTTGGCTAATACCCGGAATGTCTCTTCTCAACTCATTAAATCTAAAAGTTTTATGAAGTAAATTTTTTATAATCAACAGTTTCCATTTATTTCCAATGAGTTGGATTGTTGTTGCTACTGGGCACTCTGGTAACTCTTCTTTTGTTAACACGATAATCCCCCCTAAAATTTTTATTTTATTTGAGTATAACAAATATTTTAGAACTCTGTCAACAGTTACAAAAAGGTTACTAGCTAACAAAAAGGTGCCTAATTTACAATTAAGATATATCCGCTATAATATAAATATATTTTTTAAGGAGAGTGAGATTATGAATGAAATTATTAAATGTATATTAGAAAGAAGATCTATTAGAAAGTTCAGTTCCAAAGAGATTAATAAAAAGGATTTAGACTTAATTTTAAAAGCTGGAGAATACGCTCCTTCTGCAGAATCTGAATATAGATGAGAGTTTTTCTCCCGTTTGCCATATAGCTCTAGGCTATCCAGATACAGAGATTCCAAAAGCAAAACCTCGTAAAGATGGAAGAATTATTTTTATGAAATAATAATAAAAATCCCTCTAATAAGTTATTAGAAGGATTTTTTTTTATCTATAATCTTGACAAATAATTAACTCACAATTTATTTCATTTGTATTTAAAGGTACTGTCGCTCCTATCGTTGGCATTGATGTTCCAAAATATGCAAATGCACTACTCGATTTGATTCTTCCATAAGCCATTCCCATTTCACTTGTAGAGTTTCCTCTATTAACTCCCGCTATAAAATAGATATGTCTATCAAACTCTTTTTTTACAGGCATAAGAGCATAATACTCTCCATCAATCTTTCTTATCTCAGGAATATACTTTATTAATAAATTTTCTAAAAGAATATTTGTTGCAGCATCTACAACACTTAGTGAGCACTCTTTCATACTTCCTTCTTTATAATTCATAACCCTAATTAAAACATAGCCCACATATTTTTTAGGTGAGACAACAACATCTTTACATCCCCAAAATATATTTGGCCCTCCTGCACTCCAACTACTCACACCTCTATTTGAAGTTCTATAAAAATCATATCTAGCTTTAAAAATTAAATCTTTTTCATCTATATTAATTTCAACTGTTGGAGTATCTTCTACAACTGCTCCTGTTCCAATATTATTTTTATGAACTAAATTTTTTTCCCAATTTCCACTTGGTTTTGTATAGAAGAAACAGTTTGAAAGCATATTTTGATTCTGTGAATCACTGTTTATACTCCAAGTTCCACCTTCACTGGCATTTATAATAACACCCTTTGTTGAACCTTTGAAAACTATATCTCCATCAAAAAATTGACAACCAGTTAGCATATAACCTACCTCTACATTCTCAAATCTAATAGAGTCATCTATATTATGGTTAAATTGACAACCAGTGAAAGAAGCGTGTGAATTATTCGGATAAGTAACACCATCCGTTGTTCCTCCAACTACTTTAGCACCATTTTGATTTCTATTAAACTGTGAATTAGAAACCATATTGTTTCCACCACCAGTAAAGTATCCGATATAGTTTTCAGCTGAGATACAACCATTTAATTGACAGTACTCACCTCTCACATCATTTTTTATTCCAATATAGTTTCTAAATGCTTTAAAATTATTTAAAATTGGAACTTTATAATATTGTGCTGATGAACTATATCCTGTATTTTTTATTTTTATTCCAGAATCGTTGCAACCACTAGCAGAACATCTGTTTAAAGTTACAGATAAACACCCATCTAAATACCAACCAATTTGATTTCCTTTAGCTGTCGGTCTAATAACCTCATTTTTTCCAGAAACATGAATATTTTCTATTAAACAACTTACTCCACTTAAAATTCTAATAACTTTATCCTCTAGATTACTCATAAAAACTGTATTTATCTCACCTCTTAAATGAGTTCCATTTGGAATATTCAAGTAATCTATCAAATAGGTTCCGCTAGGAACTCTAATCTCTTCTCCTATATGTGTATCTATTATATTTTGAATTATCAAAGTTTGATTTAAACTTCCATCTTTTATAACATTATCAAAATAGCTAACAACTCTTTTATTTTCACTATTTTCCCATATATTTTCTACCATTATCCCTCCAAAATCAGTCAATTTTTTAACTAATTTAAGTATAACATATTTTAAATATTTTTAAACTATTTCGAATAAAAAAAACGATTTATCTCTTTAATAAATTTAAAGAAATAAATCGCTAAATTTTATACTTTTAAATCTCCTCACCGCATCTTTTTAAAAGTGCTTCCCATTTTCTGTCTACATCTTTTTGAATCTCTTCTAAAAGATGTTCATTTCCTGGTTTGAAAAGATGTGCAAATCTTCCTTGAATTTTTAAAAACTCTGTTATCGGTAACTTATTTTTTGGCTTGTAAGAAAGTTTCCACTCGCCATTTATAACTTCAAACAGTGGCCAATAACAAGTTTCAACAGCCAATTTACAAACTTCCATCAATTTCTCAGGAGGATATCTCCACCCTCTTGGGCACGGTGCAAGAACGTTCATAAAAGCTGCTCCCTCTGTATAAATAGCTCTTTCCGCTTTCTCTTGTATATCTTTAAAATTTCCTATAAATGTTGTCTGACCAACATATGGAATGTTATGTGCTGCCATTATATCTGTTAAATCTTTTCTTCCTTGTGGTTTTCCATCACTTTCTCTTCCTAAAGGAGATGTTGTTGTATCTGCAAATTTAGGTGTAGCTGACGATCTTTGAATTCCTGTGTTCATATAAGCTCCGTTGTCATAACACACATAAACCATATCATGACCTCTTTCCATAGCACCTGAAAGTGATTGGAATCCAATATCGTAAGTTCCTCCATCTCCACCAAAAGTTATAAATTTATAAGTATCGTTTAATTTTCCTCTTCTTTTTAAAGCTTTGTATGCTGCTTCCACACCACTTGTTGTTGCAGCAGCATTTTCAAAAGCTGAATGTATAAACGAATCTTTCCAAGCCGTATATGGATATAAAAATGTTGAAACCTCTAAACATCCTGTTGCATTTGAAATAACAGCTTCATCTTCAACTTTTAAAGCTCTAAGCATAGCTCTTGCTGCAACTCCTGCTCCACATCCAGCACAAAGTCTATGTCCTCCAGTCAATCTTTCTGGTTTATTCATTTGTTCTTTAAAATTATATGCCATGTGAACTACCCCCTTACTCCTAAGTGTCTGTAAACTCTTCTTACTTCAAAGTCATTTGTGTCAGATAAAATTTGCTCTGAGTGAGATAAAATCTCTACTCCATTTTCTAAAAGTTCCTTTGAGTGTGCTTCATGAAGAAGTTCATTGAAAACTGTTTTTATAGAATCAACAGTTACATCTCTTCCACCTAGTCCATAAACGTAGTTGAAAATCTCTGGTCTATCATGTGAATCGTAAAGAGCCGATCTCACCTCTGCAAAAAGTGGTCCTCCTGCAGCTGAGAATCCTTCACATTTATCCATTACTCCTATAACTTTTTTTCCACTTAAAGCATGTTTTAATTCATCAAATGGAAACGGTCTAAATACTCTTATCTTTATAAGACCAACTTTTTTTCCTTCAGCTCTTAATTCATCAATCGCAGCTTTAGCTGTTCCAGCCGTTGAGTTTAAAACTATAATAGCCACATCTGCATCATTCATTTTATACTCTTCAAAGAATGAATATTTTCTTCCAGTCAACTCCTCATACTCTTTTGCTACATCTTTTATAACTTTTTTTGCATTTATCATTGCATGAGCTTGTTGAACTTTATGCTCCATATAATAAGCTGCCGTATCGTATGGCCCATGAGCTATTTTTCTAGCTGAGTTCAAAAGGTAATCCTCTGGTTCATACTCTCCAACAAACTTTTTAACTTTTTCATCCTCTAAAATCTCTATACACTCCACAGCATGGCTTGTTATAAATCCATCTTGGCAGACCATAGCAGGAAGTTGAACACTTGGATGCTCTGCTATTCTTACAGCTTGAATGTAGTTATCGTACGCTTCTTGATTTGTTTCACTATATATTTGAATCCATCCAGTATCTCTAGCACCCATTGAGTCACTATGATCTGCATTTATATTTATTGGTCCTGTTAAAGCTCTATTTATAAGAGCCATAGTTATTGGTAATCTCATTGATGACGCAACATATAGCATCTCCCACATTAATGCAAGACCACATGATGATGTTGCTGTAACTGTTCTAGCTCCCGCTGCCTGTGATCCAATACAAGCTGACATAGCACTATGCTCTGATTCTACTGGTATAAACTCTGTGTTCACAACTCCATCAGCTACATATTTCGAGAAATATTGAGGTATCTCTGTCGATGGTGTTATTGGAAATGCTGGCATTACATCTGGGTTTATCTGTCTCATAGCTGTTGCTACGGCTTCGTTTCCTGACATTCTTTCTCTTATACTCATTTACTCCACTCCTTTTTACGCCTTTGTGAACTCTATCGCTTTAAATGGGCATACTGCATAACATACTCCGCAGCCTTTGCAATGGTCTTGGTCAAAATCAACTCTTTTTCCATCTTTCATCGGAATAGATGAATCGGGACACACTGGAACACAAAGAAGACATTGTTTACAATTTTCCTCTATAAACTCAACCTTCATTGTTCGCCAATCTCCAGTTTTAAAATTTTCCGCACTTCCAGATTCATAAACTACTCCTCCAGGAGTTATATCCTTCCAAGAGATAGTTTCATCTATAATTACACCATTTTTATTTTTCATTATCCTTCCACCTCATCCATCGAACGTTTCAATGCACACATATTTCCATCTAAAACTCCAGGCTTACTAGCAAACTTATGTTTAAATGACTCCTCCATATTCTGTATGAATTCATCTTCTGCAATAAGTCCACTAACCTTTACCACAGCTCCTAGCATCGGCGTATTTGGGAAGTTTTTTCCTAGACACTCTTCAGATATCTTTCTAGCATTACAAACAAAAACTTTTCCTGAATATCCTCTAAGTTCAGCTCTAATTTCATCAACAGTTCTTTCACTGTTTACTATTATTGCTCCCCCATCTTTCAATCCTTTTTCTACAGGAATAGATTTTATTAAAGTTTCATCTACTACAACTACAAAATTTGGTTCATAAATATTTGAATGAACTCTGATTGGTTCATCTCCTATACGATTATAAGCTGTTATTGGTGCTCCCATTCTTTCTGGTCCATACTCTGGGAATCCCTGAACATACATTCCACTACTAAATGCTACATCGGCTAAAAGAAGTGAAGCGGTTTTTGCTCCTTGTCCACCTCTTCCATGCCATCTGATCTCTACCATTTTGCTCATACCCTACCACCTTTTTTATTATCTTTTAGTCGTTTAGTTTTCTTGAAAACTATACTAATTCTAAACCTTTTCTTAAATCCTCTATAATATCCTCAACATTCTCAAGTCCAACAGATATTCTAACGAGACCATCTGTAATTCCAGCTGTTAATCTCTCCTCTCTTGTATATGGTGAGTGCGTCATTGAAGCTGGATGTTGAATTAATGTTTCTGTATCTCCCAATGAAACTGCTAACGAACAAAGTTCTAAGTTATTTAATAAAGTTTTTCCAGCTTCAATTCCACCTTCTAATTCAAATGCAAAAATTCCACCAAAATCTTTCATCTGTTTAACAGCAATATCGTGACCTGGGTGTGTGTGTAGTCCAGGGTAGAATACTGTTGTCACTTTTGGATGAGTATTTAAAAATTCTGCAACTTTTTTCGCGTTAGAACAGTGTCTTTCCATTCTAATCTCTAATGTTTTCATTCCTCTAATTATATAATAAGCATCCATTGGACTTAAAACTGCTCCAGTCATATCCTTAACTCCAACAAGTCTAATTTGTGTTACTAAATCTTTTGAACCTACCACAAATCCTGCTATTACATCTCCGTGACCATTTAAATATTTTGTTGCTGAATGAACAACAATATCAGCACCTAAAGTCAAAGGCTTTTGACAATAAGGAGTAGCAAAAGTATTATCTACAACTACAAGTGTATTATCATTTCTATGAGCAATCTCAGCAACTTTTTCTATATCTACTATTTTTAAATTTGGGTTTGCTGGTGTTTCTAAATAAACCACTCTTGTGTTACTTCTCATAGCTTTCTCTACAGCTTTAAGGTCTGATGTATCAATAAACTCAACTTCAATTCCAAACTTTGTAAGCCCATGGCTCATAAGTGCAAAAGTACACCCATAAAGCGTTTTATCAGAAATAACATGATCTCCAGCTTTTAAAACTGTCCACATAGTTGAAGCGATAGCTCCCATTCCTGAAGCTGTAGCTAATGCTGCTTCTCCCTCTTCTAAAAGAGCTAATTTTTCTTCAACAACTGTCACAGTCGGATTTCCTAGTCTAGAATATATGTATCCATCCTCTTCCAATGCGAATCTTCTTCCACCTTGTTCAGCTGAATCGAATATAAAAGTTGATGTTTGATAAATTGGTGTTGCTAAAGTTCCAAATGGATTTTTTGTACTTCCTCCATGAATAGATGTAGTTCCAAAACCACTTTTAATATTTTTATTCATAACTACCGCCTCCATATCAATCTTATGCCAACATTATACACCTTTATATATTTTTAACAAACATTTAGACCAAAAACTGTTCTATAACACTTTTTTTAGAATGTTTATTGCAATAAAAAAAAGCAAGAATCAGTTTGCTTGCTTTTCATTTTCTCTATTTTTTTCTCTATTTTACTTCGATATGCTTTATAATTTTAGCTGGATTTCCACCAATAACTACATTGTCCCCAAAACTTTTAGTTACAACAGATCCTGCTGCTACAACAACATTATCTCCCAAAGTTACTCCAGGTGCTATAACTGATCTACCACCTATCCAAACATTATGACCAATTTTTACTGGCTTTCCATACTCTTTCCCTGAGTTTCTTTCTGTTGGATCAACTGGATGAGTTGCTGAATATATATGTACCCCCGGAGCTAGCATTGCATTATCTCCTATTATAATTGGACAGATATCCAATAGTAAGCAATCATAATTTGCATAGAAATTCTCTCCAATTTCTATATTGTAACCATATTCCAATCTAAAATTAGATTCGATATGTAAATTTTCTCCTGTTTTTCCTAAAAAATTCTTCATTAAATTTTTTCTAATTTCATAGCTTGTATCATCTGTTGAATTATATTTTTGACAAAATCTTTTAGCATCATCTTTATCTTTTAAAAGTTGTGCATCTGTTGGATTATACATCTCTCCAGCTATCATTTTTTCTTTTTCAGTTTTCATAAGCTTCCCCCTTTAGTTTCAAATGTCTGTATGATACAATTAATTTCATATTTTTGCAACGCTTTTTCTTTCTAAAAACTCAAAACCTATGCTTTGAAGTTTTTCAATCTCTAGATTTCCAATTAACTTTACGATACTTTCTGCTGCGAGCTTTCCTGTCATTTCATTAAAAAATCTTACTGTTGTAAGTGAAGGAATAATTATATCTGAAACTTTATAACCTCCAAATCCAACTACAGAAACTTCTTCTGGAATTTTTACTCCCAAAGTATTCAACGCTTTAATTGTACCAAAAGCCATATTATCTGTTGCACATATTATACATGTAACTTTGTTATCTTTCAAATATTCAAAAACTAAAGCTTCAGTTTTGTCAAAACTAAAATCACTTTCAATTATCTGCACATCACAATCATATTTTTTTAGCTCATTTATAACAGCTCTTTTTCTAATACTTCCAACCAGGATATCTTTTTCATTTACTCCTACATACAAAATATCTTTATGTCCTGATTTTGCTACATAACTCCCAACTGTTTTTCCTGCACCAATTTCATCATTTGCTATCGAATATGCTTCGTCACAAATCTGTCCAACAAACAGTACTGGAATTTTACTTTTTTTTACAAATATCTTATGTTCATCTCTGACTTCTGTAGCAACCAATATTATTCCCTCAACTTTTAATCTTGAAAGATTCTCTAAGTTTGCTAACTCTAACGAGATATCATGATTTGTATTTATTATTAAAGGTATATACCCTAACTCTCTAAGTCTATTATCTAACTGCATCAAAATTGTTGAGGTAATTGTTGAATCTAAACATGGGACAATAACTCCTATAAATCTATTGTTTTTAGCTTTTATTCCTCTAGCAAAAACATTCGGTTCATAATTGTTTTCCGATATGACTCTCTCTATCTTTTCTTTTACAGTTTCACTGACGTATCCATCATTTAAAAATCTAGAGACAGTACTTTTTCCCACGCCTGAAAGTTCTGCTATTTCTTTAATCGTTAATTTTTTCTTCATAATATTTTCACATCTCTCTAAATTTTTTTATAAAACTATTAATTTAAATTATAACCTATTGATTTTAACTTTTCAATTTTTATCAAAAAAAATATATTTTACAAAGATATATTCGTTCATAAAACAAACCTTAAGACTTTTTTTAGTTTAAAATATCTGTTTTACAAAAATTAAAAATTGACTTTTTGTAAAAAATATAATATATTAAATCATATGTGGGACCGTTCCCATATTGAAAAATAATTTTATATTTTGGAGGTTTCAAAATGGATTATAAAAAAACTGCTGAATTTATTCTTGAGAATATTGGAACAGAAAATAACCTTTCAACTGTTGGACACTGTGCAACTAGATTAAGAGTTGTTGTTAAAGATCAAGCTCTTGTTAGTTTAGACAACTTAAAGAAAAATTCTGATATCAAAGGAGCTTTTTTCTCTAATGGACAACTACAAATTATACTGGGTCAAGGAGCTGTTAATAAGGTTTGTGCTATTATTTTAGGTGAAGCTAAAATAGAAGAATCTTCTTTAGAAGATGTAAAAAAAGATCAAATGAAAAATCTTAACGTTTTCCAAAGATTTGCTAGAACACTTTCAAATATATTTGTACCTATTATCCCAGCTATTGTAGCTAGCGGTTTACTAATGGGTGTTTTAGGGATGGGGAAAACTTTCGGGTGGTTTGCTGGTGATTCGTCGCTATTTGAACTACTTGATATGTTCTCAAATACAGCCTTTGTATTCCTTCCTATTATCTTAGCTTTCTCTGCTGCAAAAGAGTTTGGAGCAAATCCATATCTTGCTGCTGCCCTTGGAGGAATTTTAATACATCCAGCTCTACAAAATGCTTGGACTGTTGGAAATGGAATATCTGGATACTTCAATCTATTTGGAATGAATTTTGCTAAAATTGGATATCAGGGAACTGTTTTACCTATACTGATTGCTGTGTGGGTTATGAGTTTAATCGAAAAAAATCTAAGAAAAATCGTACCTAATATGCTAGATATTATTGTAACTCCATTTTTAACAATACTTATAACTGGATTTATAAGCATAACTATTATTGGACCTTTAGGAAGAGTTATCGGAGATGGGATATCTTTCGGTCTACAATATATATACACAACTTTAGGAGTTTTTGCCGGAATAATTTTAGGTGGAAGCTACTCATCTATCGTTATCACTGGAATGCATCACAGCTTCCATGCTATAGAAGCTAATCTTTTAGCTAATCCAAACGTTGGAAAAAATTTCCTACTACCTCTTTGGTCTATGGCAAATGTTGCTCAAGGTGGAGCTGCAATGGCTGTATTCTTTAAAACTAAAAGTACAAATATGAAATCTATCGCTCTTCCAGCTGCACTTTCATGTCTTTTAGGAATTACAGAAGCTGCACTATTTGGTGTTAACTTAAGACTTGGAAAGCCATTTATTGGAGCTATTATTGGTGGAGCTTTAGGAGGAGCATATATAACTTTAACTAAGGTATCTATGAACGCTGTTGGTGTTACTGGAATTCCTGGAATCTCTATTGTTCAACCCGAATCTATGATAAACTATATAATTGCTTTGCTTATAAGCTTTATAGGAGCTGGAGCTGCAACTATCATCCTTGGATTTAAAGATGAGGTGTAATATGTGGAGAAGTAGATTTCATATCGCACCACCGTACGGATTACTAAATGATCCGAACGGTCTTATCTATTGGAAAGGTGAATATCATCTATTTTATCAGTGGAATCCAAACGCTTGTGAACACGGAGCAAAACATTGGGCACATTTAAGAAGTAAGGATTTAATAAACTGGGAAACTCTCCCTGTTGCTTTGAGTCCAACTGACTCATTTGATAAAGATGGATGCTATTCTGGAAGCGCTATAGAAAAAGATGGAGAGATTCATCTTTTCTATACTGGAAATGTAAAAAATAATGGAGTTAGAGAGAGCTATCAATGCTTAGCAACCTCTAAAGATGGAGTACATTTCGAAAAAAAAGGTCCCGTTATACATGATAAAGATATTCCAAAAGGATATACTCGTCACTTCAGAGATCCAAAAGTTTTTATTGAAAACAAAATTTATAAAATGGTTATAGGTGCTCAAAGAGTTGATTTGACTGGTACAGTTGTAGTATTTTCATCAGCAGATTTAATAAATTGGACTTTTGAGAAAGAGGTTATAAATGCAGATTTTGGATTTATGTGTGAATGTCCAGATTTTATAACTGATAAAGAAAGCTCAGCTTTACTTTTCTCTCCTCAAGGAATAGATGCAGACGGAGATTTGTACAACAACAGATATCAATCAGGTTATATTATAAGAAAGTTAGATGAAGTAAATAAAAATGATTTTATAGAATTAGATCGTGGTTTTGAATTTTATGCTCCTCAAACTTTTATTGATGAATATAATAAAAATGTTTTAATAGGATGGATGGGAATGCCTGAAGAGTTAGATCATCCTACAATTGAAAAAGAAAATTGGATACACTCTTTAACATTACCAAGAACTTTGGAGATAAAAAATAATAAAATTTTCCAAACTCCGCATCCTAATTTAAAAAAATTAAGAAAAGAAAAAATTCAACTTGAAGAAATTAAAGTTAAAAATAGTTTTGATCTTTCTAATTTAGGAATAAGTGGAGATACTTATGAATTAATTATTGATTTAAAAAATCTAGATACAGATTTCAAAATAGATTTAAGAAAAAATGAAAACGAAAAAACTACTTTCTCCTATGATTTCAAAAATAAAAAAGCTACCTTAGATAGAAATCATTCTGGAACAGGATACACAGGAAACAGAAGCTGTACTTTGCAAAATTTAGAAAAAATTCATATTTTTATGGATAAATCATCTGTTGAAATATTTTTAAATGATGGTGAAGAAGTATTTACTGCAAATATTTATCCAAATAAAAGTAGTTTAGGTATTGAAATTATGACCAAAATGGTGTTTACTATACCTATGATAAAGTTTTTTAGAATTTAATGGAGGGTATAATGAAATTAGGAGCTATTGAAGCTGGAGGAACAAAATTCGTTTGCGGAATTGCAACTGAAAATGGGGAGATATTAGAAAGAGTAAGCTTTGCTACTGAAACACCAGAAATTACTTTACAAAAAGTTTACGACTTTTTTAAAGATAAAGGAGTTGAAGCTATTGGTGTTGGATCATTTGGTCCAATCGATCCAAATCCAGAGTCTGAAACTTATGGATACATTACAAAAACACCAAAAAAATATTGGAGCGATTTTAATTTAATTGGAGAGTTACAAAAAAATCTAAATGTGCCTATGGCATTCGATACTGATGTAAATGGAGCTGCACTTGGAGAAGCAACTTGGGGCGCTGCAAAAGGTTTAAAAAATTGCTTGTATTTAACTATTGGAACTGGAATCGGTGGAGGTCTTCTTACTTCTGGAAAACTAGTTCACGGTATGCTACATCCTGAGATGGGGCATATATTTGTTAGAAGACATTCTGAGGATACATATGCTGGTAAATGTCCATTCCACCATGACTGTCTTGAAGGTTTAGCTGCAGGTCCAGCTATTGAAGAAAGATGGGGAGTTAAAGCTTATGAATTACCTGTTGATCATAAAGCATGGGAAATTGAAGCTTATTATATTGCACAAGCACTTATGAGCTATATTTTAATTGCTTCGCCGGAAAAAATAATTCTTGGTGGAGGAGTTATGAAACAGATGCAATTGTTCCCTTTAATTAGAAAAAATGTTAAAGAGTTGTTAAATAACTATGTTCAAACTAAAGAGATTTTAGAAGATATAGATAATTATATTGTCCCTCCTGGTCTTGGAGACAATGCTGGATTATTAGGTTCTATCGCTTTGGCTTTAAATATCTAATCAAAATATAAATAACAAGAGCTATCGAAATGATAGCTCTTTTTTATTTATCCTAATGTATATAAAATAACATACTTTTTACATTATTTTAATTTTGTATTAACCTTTTACTTATATAATAGATATAATTAAAAATTTATATACAGGGAGATATTAAATGAATATTAAAACAACTTTATTTCTAATTGGAGCTTGTGCATCAATGGCTTATGCTTCAGATTTTGAGTACCTAGGAACTAAACAACCTTATCACTTTGAAAAATCAGTAGTTACTCCTATACCTGAAGGATATAAACCACTTTTCATCAATCACCTAGGAAGACATGGATCTAGACATCTTTCTTCACCTAAATATGATATATCTGTTTTTGAACTGCTTTCAATAGCTGAAAAAGATGGAGGAATCACTCCTGAAGGTCTTAAATTAAAAGAAAATGTTGCCAAAATTATGGAGATTGAAAAAGGAAACTATGGACTTCTAACTGAGGTTGGAGCAGAAGAGCAAAGAGGAATTGCAAAAAGATTCTACGAAAATAATCAAGATATCTTTGGTAGAGAAATCATAGCTAGTTCTACGCATGTAGAAAGAGCTCAACAAAGTAGAGATGCTTTTATGGGAGAATTAGCAAAATATACTCCTGCAACTAACTTTAAAATTTCTACAAATGGAGAAAAAGATGAAATATTAAGATTCTATGACCTTTCTCCTGAATATGAGGAGTTTGCTGATAATGGAAAATGGAAAAAAGAAGTTAAAGAATATGCAAAAAGTAAAGACTTTAACAATGAAGTTTTAAACAAACTATTCTCAAAAGAGTTTATCGCAAGACTTGAAAAAGGGGAATTCAATCTAAAAGACGCTAAAGGAAAATCTGTTTTAAAAACTCCTACAGATGCTGTTAGAAATATTTATGACCTTTATATTATTCAATCTAATATCGGAGTAGATTTAGGAATAGGTAAATTATTCTCTCAAGACCAACTGAAATGGTATGAAGAGGTAGATAACTTATACGACTTCTACGAAAAAGGACCTGGAAAAAACGGAGAAGATATTGCTACTACAATTGCGTTACCTTTATTAAAAGACTTCATTGTTACAAGTGATAATGCTCTTGCTAACAAAAATATAACTGCAAACTTAAGATTTGCACATGCTGAAACAATGATTCCATTCATAACACTTTTAGAAATTAATGGAATGGCTGTTAAACAAGATAAAGTTGAAGATGTTTACAAAACTTGGTTAGGTAGAGATGTATCTGGAATGTCAACAAATGTTCAGTGGCTATTCTATACAAATGATAAAAACGAAGTTATCGTAAAAATGCTTCACAATGAAAAAGAGGCTAGTTTACCTATCAATAGCTCTATGAAACCTTATTATAAATGGAATGACGTTAAAAGTTTCTACGAAGCAAAATTAAAATAATCTATAATCTGGAGGGAATTAAATTGAAAAGATTTGAAAAAGTATTAACACTTGGTTTATTAGGAACATCTTTATTTATATCTGGTTGTGGAAAAAAAGACAGTGGAGAACAAAAATTAGTTATAGCTTTCGGAATTGATGAGGATCTTGAAATGAAAGTTAAAGCTAAAGATCAATTTTTGAAAGATCTAGAAGCTAGTGTTGGAATGAAAGTAGAATGGTTCGAACCATCATCTGATATGGCATTAAGGGAATCTTTAAGAGCTAAAAAAAATAGAACTGACATTGCATACACTGGTGCTATGCCTTACTTCATAACATCTCAAAGAACTAAGATTGAACCACTTATCTCTTTTGCTAAAGATGGAAACAAAGAATACTGGGGAAAATTCTCATATTTCATCACAAGACCCGATACAAATATAAATGGATTTACAAAAGAGGATTTAATTAATCCAACTAGACCATACACTTTTGCTTATACAAAACAATCATCTGGTTCAACATACCTTTGGCCAGTAAATGACCTTATTACAAGTAAAATTATAAAAGATACAAATGATTTCAATACTAAGTTTAAACCTTATGAAACAGGATCAACGACTAATACTGTTAGAGCTTTACTTGATAAAGATGCTGATATCGGAGTTATATCATCTAACTCATACATAAAAAATAGAAAGTTCTTTACACCAGATAATCATAAGATTATTTATAAAAGTTCTGTTATTCCTGATAACTTATGGTTAGTACAACAAGACTTACCAAAAGAGTTAAAACAAAAGTTAGAAAACTTCTTCTTAAATTACAATGATCCTAATTTTATGCAAAACTTCTATGGTAAAAAAGATGGCGAACAACATATAAAAGTAGAAACTAAAGATTTTGATATTATTGGGCAAGTTATGAAAAATCTTAATTTAACAGAAATCAGTACAGATTAATTTTATAAAACAATAAATAATTTAATTAGTGAAAGGGAGAAAAATGGAAAATATAGTTTCAATAAAGAATGGTAACAAGACGTATGATAATAAATTTTTAGCTTTATCTGATATAAATTTAGATATAAAAAAAGGTGAATTTGTAGCTATTATAGGTTCGTCTGGAGCTGGTAAATCAACTCTATTAAGATCTATAAACGCGATGAATCCTCTTTCTAGTGGAGCAATTATTTTTAACGGAAAAGACATATCTAAAATATCTGGTGGAAATTTAAGAAAAGTAAGAAGAGAGATGGGAATGATCTTTCAACATTACAACTTAATTGAAAGACTTTCAGTTGTTCAAAATGTTCTTCATGGAAGACTTGGATATATGTCTAACCTAAAAGGATTCTTTGAACTTTATTCTGAAGAAGATAAAGAAAAAGCTTTGAACATATTAAAAAGATTAGGTCTTGAGGATCATTGCTATAAGAAAGCATCTGAATTAAGTGGAGGACAAAAGCAAAGAGTTGGTATATCTAGAGCTCTAGCACAAAATCCTAAATTAATATTAGCAGATGAACCTATCGCAAGTTTAGATCCTAAATCATCTGAAGTTGTTATGGAAACTTTAAAAAATATCTGTGTTGAAGATAATCTTACATGTATTGTTAACCTTCACCAAGTTGAATTTGCTAAACAATATGCTACTAGAATAATAGGAATGAATAAGGGACAAATTATTTTTGATGATATTCCAGAAAATCTTACAGAAGAAAAGATAGGTGAGATTTATGGACAAAACATTTAATAGAACTCTTATTAAACCTTTTAATATTTTTACTAAACCGTTTACAAATTTACCAAATAAAGAACTTCTTAAATCTATTATCAAGTTCTTTAGTGCTAAAACTGATTTGTTAGTACTTGGTGGAATATCTCTTGTGTATCTTCTAATTGCACAAAGAATGGAATTTTCTTTTCCAGTATTTTTACAACAACTACCTGAAGCTGTATTTTTCATAACTGAAGAGATGCTCCCTGTAAATTGGCAAAGTTATACTGATTATTTGACTCCGCTGCTAGATACATTTTGTGTTGCTGTTGTATCTTTAGTCTTTTCATCTATTATATCTTTTTTACTTGGATTTTTATGTTCAGAAAAAACAATGCATATAAAATGGATTAGAACTGTAGTTAAAGGTTTTATGACCGTAATCAGAAATGTACCCAATATCATTTGGGCTCTTATGTTAGTTCCTGCTTTTGGAGTTGGAATTACAACTGGAGTTATTGCTCTGACTGTTGGAAATATCGGAAGTATGACTAGATTCTATTACGAGACTATTGATGAAGTTGATTTAGAGCTTTTAACATCTCTGAAGGCAACTGGAATGTCATATATTCAAGTTATTAGATTCGGTGCTATTCCTCAAGCTCTTCCAGGATTTATCTCTTGGACAATCTACTCTTTGGAAAACAATATTAGATCATCATCTATAATTGGATTAGTTGGAGCTGGTGGAGTTGGAATGTACATCAGTAATAATTTAAGCTTAATGAAATACAAAACAGCCGCTATGGGAATCATCTTAATTGTTGTTTGTGTTATTATTACTGAGATAATTTCTAATATTTTAAGAAAGAGGATAATTTAAATGAATAAAAACTACTTTGGAAAAATTAAAATTAAAGATCATAAGAATGATAGATTTTTAAATAGAATAATGTTAAGTATCATGATTTTATTTGTATTTTCATTCTTTAAATTAAATTTAGATTTTTATAGATTCTCTAGAGGAATGACAAGACTTGGAAGTATTTTAGCTGAATTTGGAAGACCTGATTTAACTGTTTTCAAGTTTGTTTTAATAGCTGTTTGGGAATCGTTTGAAATCGCATTTATCGCTACTCTAGTTGGAATGATCTTTTCACTTCCACTTGCTTTCTTAGCTGCAGCAAATACAACTCCTTGGAAACCATTAGCAGTAGGAATAAAAGCTTACTTATCATTCATAAGAGCTGTTCCATCTCTAATTTGGGCAGTTATATTTGTTTCTTCAATCGGACTTGGACCTTTCTCTGGAATTTTAGGTTTATCCGTTCACACTGTTTCTTATTTAACAAAGGCCTATTTACAGTCTATCGAGGATTTAGGAGAAGAAAGTATTCTAGCTATAAGATCTACTGGAGCTTCTTGGTTTAATATTATGAAAGCTGCAGTAGTTCCTAATATAAAAAGAGTTGTAACTGGATGGACAGCTTTAAGATTTGAATCTAATATGGCTCAATCGTCTGTAATCGGAGTTGTTGGAGCTGGTGGAATCGGATATATCGTTTCTAAATTTATTAAGGCATATGACTTTAACGCTGCTGGAACAGCTCTTATAACATTAATAACAATATCGGTGTTCGTTGAAGTTTCTGGAGCACTTTTAAAAAATTATACAGAAAGAGGTTAATAAAACATGAAAACTATATTTTTAGGAACTGGATCTGCTAGTGGAATTCCTGATCCATTTTGTTCTTGTGACTATTGTAAAAAAATTAGAGAGTTAGGAGGAAAAAATCTGAGAAAAAGATCATCGTTTTTATTAGATGATAAAATTTTGCTAGATTTCTCACCTGATATTAGAACTCAAATTATCGAAAATAAAATAGATTTTAACAAGATCAAAGGAATCGTTTTATCTCATACTCATAACGATCACTTAGATATCCAAGAGTTAATAAAAATAAAAGATTCTGTTCATGTCTTTATTAATGAAATCTCTTATGAATGGCTTAATTCCGAAATAAAAAAAGGTATTAAACCTAAGCATCAAGCAAAATTAATTGAAAGAACACAACACTTAAATATCACTCCTATGAAAAATTTTATACCCTTCGAATTTGAAGGATTTGAGTTTACTCCAATAGAAGCTAGACATACGGGGCTTAACGCGGGAGAGCTAGGTATGAACTTTATAATTAAAGATAAGTACAATTCTACAAGACTGCATGCCTCAGATACTGGCGTTTATTCTGAAAAAACATTTAATTTTATAAAAAATTATAGATTTGATAGCATTGTCATAGAGTGTACTTTCTTAGATTGTAACAAAAATAATGTTGATCATTTAGATTTAAAAACCTTAAAAGAAGTTTTAACAAAACTTGAAGAGTTTAAATCTATCAACTCTAAAACTCCTATAATTGTAACGCATTTTGGACATGATCCTATGAAAACCCATAAAGAGATTGAAGAGTTAGTTAAAAAACTACCTTTTAATATCTCTGTCGCCTACGATTCTATGGAGTATGTGAGCCCAATATACAATGAAAATGATGATGCACTATGATTTTAAATGGTATATTCACAGAAAAAGAGTGTGAAGTTTTAACATTTAACCTTAATTTAAGAAATCTTAAAAAAAATATAATTTTATTTTTAAAAAATTGTCCGGATGAACACTTCCCTGTGACTTTAAAAGATCCTAATGGTCAAATTAGAATTTTAACAACATTTAAAGCTAAAGAAAAAATTTTCTATAGTGGTAAAAACTTTGAAGATAGTTCTAATTGTGCTATTCCTGGAGAACTTACAGATGGAATATGGAAGCTTGAAATAACTAAACCTTATATGTTTAAAGGGATGTTTGTACTAGAAATTCTAAAGGATGTTGATATGAATAAATCTTCAGCTTTTATGGATATATCTAGATTTAATTATGAGAATCAATTTTCGAAAGAAAAAAAATGGTATAAAGGAGAGCTTCATGCTCATACGAAATTCTCTGATGGATTACTCGAGCTAAAAACTCTACCAAAAGGTATTGAAGATTTAAATTTAGATTTTATATTTTTAACTGACCACAATGTTATTTCTACTAAAACCCCATTAAGTATTTCACCAATCATTCCATCAACTGAACTTACTTTAATGGAAAATGGACATTTCAATTTCTTAGGATTAAAAACTCTGCCTGATTATCCTGCTTTCTTAAAGGGAAAAAAAGTTGGACCTGAACTTTTAAAAACTATATTTGAATGGGTTAAAAAGCAAAATGCTCTTGTAGTTATGAATCATCCTTTAAATGCTACTATGGGAGTTAATTACAACATCGATCTAACTAGTTTTGACTTAATTGAAGTTTTAAACTCTCCTTATAATAATCAAAAAACTCAGTTTAATATTGATGCTTTAAAAGCTTTTGATGGTCTGTTAATGAGTGGGTATAAAATATTTGCTGTTGGTGGAAGTGATTCTCATACTGATTTCGTTGACAAAAATTCAAGCTTCTTAGGAAAACCATTAAACTATGTACATATGAATGGATTTACTGTGAACAATCTACTTCAAAGTTTAAAAGTTGGAAAAAATTATATATCTACTATTGGTGAATTGAATCTTTGCTTACATGAAATATCTACTCAGAATAATAAAAAAGAGATTTTCTTTGGCGAAACTTTAAATAGCAATCTTATCGAATGTAATCTTTCTGCCAAAGAAAATATTACTTGGAAAATAATTATCAATGGTCAAATTCACTCTGAAATTGAAGGAGACAAAATTAATCTCGAGATTAATCTTCCTCAAAACAGTTATTTTAGAATAGAAGGGTATAAAGATAATAGTATAGCTATAATTACAAATCCGATATTCTTTGGAAATATTGCGAAAACTAATAAAGAATGGCTAGATATCAGAAAATAAATCTTTTAACAAAAATTTGTCTTTTTATTGAAGAATAAGGTATACTAAAGATAAAGAGGTGAAAAGTTATGAAAAAGAATCTCATTATAATTTTTACTTGTTATTTTTCAATTTTACTGGGGGAAGGAAGTGATAAAACCATGTTAAAAGATTGTCCTAATAAACCTAACTGTGTTTCTAGTGAATCTAAAGACTCAAAACATTATATTGAGCCTATATCTATAAATAATAAAAATGAAGACATCAAAGAAAATCTTATCAAAGTAATTCAAAAATTTGAGGGAAAAATTTTAGAAAATAACCAAAATTTTTTAAAAGTAGCTTTTTATAGCAAATTTTTCGGATTTGAAGACATCGCTGATTTTGAGATTGAACCGGATAAAAATATAATAAATATAAGGTCCGCTGCTCAAACTGGTTGGTATGACTTTGGAGTGAATAGAAAAAGATTGGAAAAAATAAGAGAAGCCTTAAAATAAAGATCTAATAAAATAGAGGGATACTATAAGGATCCCTCTATTTTTTAATTCTATTTTTTTCCATAAAGCATGATTTCTGATTTATTACTTGGCAGTTGAGTTGCTCTAACCTCTTTAAAACCGAATGTTTTAAATGTATCAATATGTTTTAGAACTTCTTTTACAGAGATTTTATCTCCTATTTTTAAAGTATAAAATACCGTGTGAATTCCTGGCCTTATAGACATAAATCTTTTAAGTTGGCTTAAAATAAGTGATGGTAAAACATTTACATCTGAAACTAAAAGATGACAAGGTCTTGGAACATCGTTATCCTGAACTTTTTGCATAGGTTCTTTTATATGTTTAAAGTTTGGATTCTTTAAAAGATCCTCATCCATAAGGGCATTATCTACACCGTATACCTTAAAGCCTCTCTCGAGCATTGCATAGCTTGCTCCACCAGGAGCTGAACCTAGTTCAAGAACACTCTCCTCACCTCTGTACTCATAATTAGTCCAAATAAGAGCTTCAGCTATTTTTAAGTAAGCTCTTGAAGGTGCAGCCTCAGGAAGTATAAGATTTGGGTTAGCTCCAATAACTCTCCACGAATCTGCATAAACCTTTCTCATTCCTAACCAGAACTCTCCATCTTTAACCTCAATAACATCTAAAATCGTATCTCCTAAATTAGCTGTTTCTCCAGATTTTTCGTCTGATATAAGAGAGAATCTATGAGTCACATCTGCTTTATACTTTGAAATCTCCTCTTCTAAATTTTCAGGGTTCGTTCTACCTAAAGAGATTCCATACGCTCTAGCAAAAACTAAATTAAGTTTACTATCTATATTTAATTTTCCACTGTTATCTTTAAATGTTATATATCCTGGTCTAGAGTATGCAAAACTCAGTTCAGGATATTTTAAAGCAACCTCCTCTTTTAAAGATTTTTCACTTCCAATATTAACTATTGTATAAATAAACATCTATCACTCCTAAAAAATTATATTCTTCTAAGTTTATAATATATCATTTTATTCAAATATTCTCAAGAAGGAAAAGAAAAAACTTGACTATTCACCTAGTTCAGATGATATATTTAAACTATAATGTTATCAAAAAAATTACTAAAATTTTTGCTTTACACATATTTTACACAAAAGTCAAATATGATGTAAAATATTTATAGATAGCAAATAAATTTACTGGAGAGTAGTTATGAACATATTTAAAAACTTTAAAAAACTAGATAAAAATCTAAAAATTGATATAGAAATCGATGAAGAATTTGAGATCCTTTCATCAACTGAGACATATGAATTTATAAAAGAATGTCTAGAAAAAAATGGAAAGGTTTTAATAACAGAATCTTCTGAAAGCTGTTTAATTGAATTTGAAAATTTAGGACTTTGCTCTTTAACACGTAATGAATCTATAAGAGAGTATCTAGAAAATATTGGAATATTTGCTTTAGAGTATGATAAAAAAATATTCCAAAAGCTTTTAAAAGTTCTAGAAAAAAGTAGAAAAAGTTTATATTGAAAAAATATGAAAAAAAATTTTTATTTTTTCTTGACAACTGAATAAAAATAGAATAGTATAACTCTTAACAAAAATAAAAAAGGAGGAAAAATTATGAATACTAACAAAAAAACATTAGCTGCTCTTATTCTGATAATAATAATAATATGCTCTGTGGTTTGAAGTTAGTAGGATTATTTCCTCTTAAAATTCAAGCCTTGTTTTAGTTTTTAACAATCAAGGCTTGAGCGGATTAGAAAAATTTTAAGCTTAAGCCCTTGGTTTAAGCTTTTTTTATTTTAATAATCTGTCGGGAGTTGATAAAAATGAAATATGTTAATAAATTGAGTGATTTTTTAAGTAAATATTTTATCTTATTAGTTGTTGGAGTCTCGGTATTTTCACTTTTAAAGCCAGAACCTTTTGTTCAGATGAGTAAAGTTAGACTAATGGGACAATCTCTTATTAATATCGGATTAGGAATCACAATGTTTGTAATGGGGCTTACATTAAATTTAAAAGATGTAAGGTTAGTTATAACTGAGTATAAAGATGTTTTTGTTGGATGTTTAGCTCAATATACAGTGATGCCTCTAGTCGCATTTGTTTTAGCAAAAGCTTTTAATCTTCCTCCTGCATTTGCAATAGGACTGGTTTTATTAGGAGCTTGCCCTGGTGGAACTGTGAGTAATGTGATGACATATATTGCTAAAGGAGATGTAGCTTTATCTGTAGCTATGACAACTGTTTCAACTTTTATTTCACCTTTATTAACTCCACTATTAACAATGTACTTAGCTGGAGAATGGTTAAATATAGAATATAAAACTATGTTTTTCAGTATTCTTCAAATCGTTTTATTACCATCTATGTTAGGAATCTTGGTTAGATTTTTTGTGAAAGATCGACTAGAAAGATTTACAAAAGTTTTTGTAATTTTTCCAATTATGATTGTGATTTTAATTAATGGAATGTGTGTTGCACCAAATAAACAGAATTTCTTGAGCTCTAGTTTTATTTTGATTGTAGCTGTATGCCTACATAACTGGATTGGCTATTTTGTGGGATACATAATTGCTAAGGTTGTTCAGATGAGAGTTGAAAAAAGAAAAACTATTTCAATTGAAGTTGGTTTACAAAATGCTTCATTAGCGATTGGATTATCAGCTCAATTTAACAATCCATTAACTGCCTTACCTTCTGCTATTGCAGTAGTTGTACATCTTATTTCTGGTTCATTATTGGCAAATATATTCTCTAAAGATTTAAAACTAAAAAAGGGTGTTTATATAAAAAATACACAATACGAATAGGGGGAGATTTTTATGTTGTAACTACTCAGCTAGTAACTAATAAAGTTTAATAGGAAAGATACTTTTTTCAAATTAATGAAGAAAGTATCTTT
>NZ_JTLI01000068.1 GCF_000799075.1 Cetobacterium sp. ZOR0034 | reverse complement strand
AGACATAAAATCACTTCCTTCAAGTTTTAGTTTACATGATTTGTTATTTTATGTCTACAAACTTATTCTAGCACCAGCCACTATTTTGAAAAAAATCTTTGATGGTTATGATTTTGTACAAAATCATAAAAACTATTTTAATAAGATTTTATACAACGGTAAAAAAATTTCAAATGTTTATGCCATAAATAAAAATGAAATTGATAAAATATTTTTAAAAGATAGTTCTGATCTTATGGGCATTTATAAAGAGAGTGTTATTAGATTATTAAAAAATGAAATTATCAATAGGTTTATACATAAAGAGGAAAAAATTGTAAATATAAATGTTTATGATGCTACACTTAAAAAAACCATTATTTTTACTAAAATTATTGTAGAAAATCAAGTTATTACAAAATGTTCTGATGAAGATTTTAAAGAGGAGCAGTACTATTCATGTAAATTCACTAAAGAAATAAAAGAATTAGAGATACTCCCTAAATCTAAATTTGAAAAAAATCCATTAAAGAAAGATTATAAAACTAAAATCTATTTAAACACAGGCTATTTATTCAAAAAGAAAATAGTATTTGGAAAATAATATTGATTAAAATTTAATTTTGTGGTATTTTAATATTGTGAGTGCCCTACTTTTCAACTAATCCTCGATCTATGATTTGCTTTAATCTATTTCAGGAGGTGTTTGATGAATTATGAACTTTTAATTTGTCTATTAGGATTAGCTAAAAGCATTATTGAGCTAATTATAATATACAAAAAATAATAGTTTAGGGTGCTCCATTTTTTTGTCGACCTAGAATAAAGCGAAAATAGTAGCTAATCGACAAACAATAAGAAATATATATTAGAGAATATCTCTTTGACTTGAGTAAAAATTAAAGATAATTTTAAATAAAATTTATAGTGTTCGACATATTGAACACTATAAATCCTTAATTGACAATAATTAAAAAAACTACCTGGTCTATATCCACAATAGTGGAATTATAACCCTTTTATTAAATATTCGTGAAATTCATTTTGAATAGGTCTATATCCACAATAGTGGAATTATAACTTATACACGACTTCATTAATTGCAGGAGAACCTGGGTCTATATCCACAATAGTGGAATTATAACGCATAAAGCCTATAATCATAAAGTTCTTTCTCTGCGTGTCTATATCCACAATAGTGGAATTATAACCACAAAACTTCAACTCTAGTTAACTCTTTATCTAAGTCTATATCCACAATAGTGGAATTATAACAACCAACTAACATTTACTTCTCCATTATGAACTAGTCTATATCCATAATAATAAAATTACACTTATAATATATAAGCACCTTTATTACAAAAAAATAAAAACCCCCTCAAATTTTAGCTACTAAAATGCTTAGTTCGAGGGAATTTTTTTATATATCTCCATTTTTTCCTAAATTTGATAAAAACTCATACTTCTTTATTATATCAACTATCTTTTTTTTACTCGGATTATTTTCTAATTTCTCTAAAAATTTATAATTATTAACTAAATCTAAAAAATTAGATAATGCATCCAAATGAGTATCTTCATCTTGAGAAGTAAAAGTTAGCATTGTTTTTACGGGTGTATTCTCTGGAAAAAGTATATCATTTCTAAAATTTAATAAAACCATCTTACTTTTAAAAACATTACCAATATTTTTGCTATGTGGAAGAGCTACTTTATTACTCATAACCATATATGGTCCAAACTCTTTTACTCTATCGATTATACTATTAATATAGGTTATATCACATATATCATTGTCAATCATTACTTTGCCTGCTATTTTAATAGCCTCTTCCCAATCTTCACACTCTACATCTAGAAGAATATCTTCTAACATGTCAGATAATTTTAGTTCATCACTATGTATATCATTTATTAAAATCTCATTCATCAATATCGATAGGTCTTTTACTAAAACATTTTCATTTTTTACTACTCCATTTCTTTTAAAAATTTCCAATAAATCTGATAGGAAAACACGATTCTTTCTTTTACTTAATCCAACATTTTCAAGTAAAGTTATATCCTCCTTAGATAATATTGTATTTATAGTTATACAGGGTTTTCCAAGATTAATTTCATCCATATTTATAGTTCCCACTATAAGATCTATATTTTCTAAAACATAATCTTTTAATCTATAAAATGGAATAACCTCAACAATATTAACTGCAAAATTCTCACTTATTTGTTGAGATAACAATTTTGATGTTCCATATCCTGAACTACAAACTACTAAGATATTATTTTTTCTATTTTCAAGTTTATTTGTTCTATCTAAAGCTGCTTTAAAATGAATAGCTAAAAAAGCAATTTCATCCTCTGTTATCTCCAATCCTATAAAGTTTCTCAATGGCTTAACAGATTTTTTAGTTCCCATGAAAATCGGTTTATAAAGTTTTAAAAAATCTTTTAAAATACTATTTTCTAAAACCTGATTATTTTTTAATCTATGAATAGTAGGCTTTAAATGATTGATGATTCCCTTTAATAAAACTTTATCTCGAGACAAATTCACTCCCATATTTTCAGAAAAAATCTTAATTATTTTTTTAGCTATTATATCAATCTCTATCCAAAACTGATAACTACTATTTTCAGTTGAATAGCAATGACTTCCTAAAAAATAATCTGTTAAACGAACTTTTTCATTTGAATCAATTTTCACTTTATATTCAGTTTCTAAAAGATCTAAAAATTTATTTATTACTTTATATTCTTTTAACCCTTGAAAAAATACCTGATTTTCAATTTTAGATATATGTTTTTCTTTTTTTAATCTATCAATTGTTATTAAAATATAGTTATATAAATTTATATATGGTTCATCTGATATTACATGTTTTGTACTATCCATTATCAATTTTAAAAAGATTTCTATTTTTTCTTTATCTATATTTTCATAATACTTTTCAAGAATACTTGAAAAATAAACATCTTTTGAATACATCAATACGAATTTCAATTGTGCTTTTCTTATATTCTCCTCTTCACCAACAAGAATCAAACCTTTTTGTATCTCAATCTCTAATTTCAATTCATATTTTTTTAAATTTTCTCTAACTATCTTTAAAATATTCTTTACACTAGTTCTACTAATTCCAAGCTCTGCTTCTATATTTTTAAGGTTTATTCTTCCTAAAAATAAAACCTTAAACATTATAAGCTCATCCTTATACTCTGTTATATCCATATTTTTTATAGATTTATCAGCCACCATTACTAAAATATTTAAATTTGTATAAGATATTCTCCCTTTTTCAAACTTTTCAATCTCAGGATGATTGTTCTTTTTTAATATTTCATTTATTTTATCGATATCATATCGTATACTTCTTTCATTTATACATAAAAGTTCTGAAAGTAACTTATAACTAATTTTCCCATTATATTTTATAATATATTTAAGAATTTCAATCTCTCTTTTAGTCATTATTTCCTCTCCATTTTTTTAAGTTATTTTATCACAATTTATACATTTTTTCTATTTTTTAACCATATAGGGTTAAAAAAAATCATATTTTTTTGAAAAATTATGATTCTATTATTTTTATTTTTAATTTGATATCATAGGATAAAAATAAAACTTAGGAGGTTTTTATGAATTTCAATAATTTAATCGACAATAATTTAATTCTTTTAGATTCAAATTCTTCAAATAAAACTGAAGTAATTGAAAAATTAGTTGATCTACTTGACGAAAACGGAGCTCTTATAAACAAACATGAGTTTCTTGAAGCTGTTTTACTTAGAGAAAGTAAATCTCCAACTGGATTAGAAGATGGTCTTGCTATTCCTCACGGAAAATCTTCTTCTGTTAAAATCCCCAAAATCGCTGCTGCAAGATTAAAAAATAAAATCAAAGATTGGGAATCTGTTGATGAAGGTAATGAGGTAGATTTAATTTTTTTAATAGCTATTCCTGATTCAGAAAAAGGAACAACACATATTGAAGTTCTTTCAAATCTTACGACTCTTTTTATGGAAGATGGGTTTATAGATTCTCTTAGAAATGCTAAAAATAAAGATGAATTCTTGAATATTATTTTAAAAAATGATAAATCAGCTCCTCTAAAAAATCAAACTATCAATAAAAAAGAAAAAGTATTTGAAAATTCAATTGATGAAAATAAATCACTTAAATTTAAACTTAACAAATTAAAAGAACATCTTCTTTTTGGAACCTCACACATGATTCCATTTATTGTTGCTGGTGGAGTTCTACTATCTCTTGCTGTTATGTTATCTGGTAAAGGAGCTGTTCCTGAAGCTGGATTTTTAAAAGATATGGCTGATATGGGAATCGCTGGACTTACTCTTTTCACAGCTGTTCTTGGTGGATATATTGCCTACTCAATTGCTGATAAACCTGGTTTAGCTCCAGGAATGATTGGTTCATGGATAGCGGTTCAAAACTATAAAACTGGATTTTTAGGAGCTATTATAGTTGGATTTATAGCTGGTTTTATTATCAATCTTCTTAAAAAAATTAAACTTCCAGATAGTATGAAATCTTTAGGTTCAATTTTTATTTATCCATTAATTGGAACATTTATAGTTTGCGGTATTGTTATGTGGGGAATCGGTATCCCAATAGCAAGTATGATGACAAGTATGAATGCATGGCTTGCTAGTATGGCTGGTAGTGGTAAAGTTGCACTTGGTGCTATTCTTGGTGGAATGACAGCTTTTGATATGGGAGGACCAATTAATAAAGTTGCTACACTTTTCGCTCAAACTCAAGTTGATACACAACCTTGGTTGATGGGGGGAGTTGGAATAGCAATTTGTACACCGCCTCTTGGAATGGCTTTAGCGACTTTCTTATCTCCTAAAAAATATACAAAAGATGAAAAAGAAGCTGGAAAAGCTGCTGCTATAATGGGACTAATTGGAATTAGTGAAGGAGCAATTCCTTTTGCTGCTGCAGATCCTATGAGAGTTTTACCTGCTATAGTTGCTGGTGGAATTGTTGGAAATATTGTTGGATTTGTAATGAACTCTATCAATCATGCTCCTTGGGGTGGATGGATTGTTTTACCAGTAGTTGAGGGAAAATTTGGATACATACTTGGAACAATTTTAGGAGCTTTAACTACGGCTTTAATTGTAAATATTTTAAAACCTATCGCTTCTGAAACATTAGATGAAGAGATGGAAGAATTAAATTATGAATCTGTTGTGGGTGAAGGAGAAGCTGAAATTTTAGCTATAACATCTTGCCCCTCTGGAGTTGCTCACACATTCTTAGCTGCTAAAGCTCTTGAAAAAACTGCCTCTAAAATGGGAATTAGAATAAAAGTTGAAACTCAAGGAGCTAACGGTATCGTAAATAGAATTACTCAAAAAGATGTCGAAAATGCTAAAGTTGTAATATTTGCACACGATGTAGCTATTAAAGAACCTCAAAGATTTAAAAATATAAAAATGCTAGATGTAAAAACAAAAGTAGCAATTCAAGATCCAAAAAAATTAATTGAAGAAAGTTTAAAAAATATTTAAACTTTATAAAAACAATAATAAAAAAGTAAATAAAAAAGAGATATGCGTGCATATCTCTTTTTTATCTATCTTTTCCAAACTCAAAATATATATTAGATAAAATTTCAAACTGTTCTTGCTTAAAATCATACTCCAAGTTTTTGAGTAAACGTTCTTGAAGTTCCTCATTTTTTTGAGAATAGATAAAATTAAGTTGTTTATCATATCTCATTCCTAAACTACTTCCTATTTTCCATTTTAAAAAATCATAAAAAGTTTCTTTACTATACTCCTCTGGTATCAAAACTCTTTCAAAGTCAATTTTATCAAAAACTTGTAAAATTAATTGAAATCTTTTCTCTTTAACTCTCTTCATTATCAAATTTTCCAAACTTATCACCTACATCTCTTCGCCATGTGTTTGAATAACTTTTTGATACCAGTAGAAACTATCTTTTTTTATACGTTTCATATCTTTTAAATCAAAGTCATCTCTATTTATATATACAAAACCATATCTTTTCTTAAACCCTTGATGAGAACTTAAAATATCCATAACTGACCAAGGAGAGTAACCCCACATCTCAACACCATCTTCCATCGCAAGTCTACAGGCTTCAATATGATCTCTCAAATAATCAATTCTATAGCTATCATGAACTTTTCCATCTTCTGTTAATACATCATGTGCACCTAATCCATTTTCAGCTATAATCATTGGCAATCTGTATTTTTCATAATATCTATTTAAAACCAATCTAAGACCCAATGGATCTATCTGTGCTCCATACTCACTCGCTTTTAAATTCTCATTTTTTATATGTCTAAAATATCCATACTGATCAAAGTCAACTTGATTCATGATAGACTCTCTTTCACCTAAAACATGATTTTCATCAACTGGTAAATGCTTTATACAAAGAGTTCTATAGTAATTAACAGCTATAAAATCATTTGTAGCTCCTTTTAAAATATCCTTATCGATAGCCTCTGTTTTAGGAACAATGTTTCTCTCTTTTAAGTATCTCATATAATATTTTGGATACTCACCATAAACATGCATATCTAAAGCGTACTCAGTTTTAAAACAATCGTTCATCTTAGCTGCCCATACATCCTCCGGCTTACTTGTTGCCGGGTATGAACAAGTTGATGAAACAGCTGGACCTATTTTTCCATTTTCAACAACTTTTCTAAAAACTTTAACAGTTAAAGCGTGAGCTAAAAACATGTGATAATCCATTTGAGCTCTCATTCTATCCGCTTCCCATTTATTCTCAACATCTATGTTCATTCTCTCATCAACTCTAACCATTAAATTTTGCTCGTTATGAACTTGCCAATTTTTTACTTTAGCACCAAATCTTTCAAAACATATTTTTGCATAACGTTCAAAAGCAAAAGCACACTCTCTATCTTCCCATCCATTATATTTTTCAACCAATGCATAAGGTAAATCAAAATGATAAAGTGTTATGAAAGGCATAATTCCCTTTTCTAAAAGATAATCAATAACTTGATCATAAAACTTTATTCCATCCTCATTTATCTCTCCATCACCAGTTGGAATAATTCTAGCCCAAGAGATTGAGAATCTATAAAGCTGAAGTCCTAACTCACTCATTAAATCTATATCAGCTTTCCAGTTGTTATAAAAATCACTCGCAACTTTTGAATCAGCCTGTTTATCTGAACGTTTAAACGAATTGAAATCTGCAACAGTTTTTCCTTTTCCCCCTTGATTCCATCCACCTTCAATTTGAAAAGCTGATGATGATGCTCCCCATAAAAAGTTTTCTGGGAATTTTTTCATTTTATCTTGTATATCCATTTTCACTCCTCTATCTATTTTTCTAAACTTTCAATATCTTCAAATCCAAATAGGAATGTTAAAAGAGCCGAACCAAAAAATGCAACTCCAATTCCTATTAGATAAAACACAAATTTTTTCATTCCAAATGCAGCATAAGTTGCTATTGTTAAAACTCCATTGTTAGCAAACGAGTCTCCATAAACTCCTCCAGCTCCCATTATAGCTCCTCCTAATGCACCACATACAACAGCATATATCATAGGTTTTTTCAATCTTAGGTTACATCCGTATATTGCTGGTTCTGTTATTCCACATAAAGCTGCCGAAATACTCGCCGAAGCAGCTATCGGTTCTAAATTTTTATTTTTTGTTTTTAACATAACTCCAAGAGCCGCTCCACCTTGAGAAAAGTTTGCTGCACCAGCAAAAGCCAATAAATTCTGACGACCAAAAAGTGCCACATCATTTATCCCAATTGGAATCAACGCTCTATGTGCTCCAAAAATTACAAACACACACCACATTCCTCCTACAAAAGCTCCACAAAGAATCGGACTAATTCCCATCAAAGTTCCATACATAAAGCTTATCATATTTCCTATATATATTCCAATAGGTCCAAAGAATAAAAATATGGCAGGAATCATAATAATCAATGATAAACCTGGAACTAATATTATTTTTAACACCTCTGGTATAATTTTTTCTAAAAATTTTTGCACATAACTTAAAATAAAAACTCCAATTACAATTGGAATAACCGAGGATGTATAACTCGCTTTTGTTACCTCTAGCCCAAACATGTAAACAGATGAACTTCCAGCCATGAGAGCTACAATTGCAGGAGAACACATCGTTCCACCAAGTGCCATAGCTATAAATTCATTTGCTTTAAATACTTTTGCACTCGTATAAGCTAAAATTATTGGCATAAAATAAAATATTGCATCTGTTGCTGTCATAATTATTGTATAAGTTTGATTGCCTGTTATATCAATTCCTTTATTTGATGCTAAAATTCTTGCAACTGTCAAAGTCCCTTTAAGTAAACCTGATGCTGCAATTGCCGGTACCATTGGGGTGAAAATTGTAGAAATTGCAATTAAAATCCTATTCCATATATTTCCAACTTCTAAACTTTCATTTTTATTTTCTTCTTTTTTCACTTCATCTTTTTGTGATAATATAGGTACAATCTCTAAGTAAATTTTTTCAACTTTCGAACCTATAACAACCTGAAGTTGACCTCCGCTTTCTATTACAGATATAACTCCTTCTAACTGTTCTATCCTTTTTTTATCAACTAACTTCAAATCTTTAAGAACAAACCTTAATCGAGTAAAACAATATGTCAACTCTTTAACATTGAATGTTCCTCCTACTTCCTTTAATATATCTCGTCCTATTTTATTGTAATTCATATATAAATTTTCTCCTTTTATGATAATCAAGTTCATTATATTTAAATTCTACCATTATAGTGTAGTATTTGCAATTTTTTTTACTTCAAATATTTTTACAATAAAATAAAAAAGGTACTCATTTCTAAGTACCTAATTATTTACACAAAATTATTTATTATTTTATTTTTACCAGACTTTTTTGCTTCGTAAAGAAGTTTATCACTCTCTTCATAAACTTTATTACATTTTCGAGATAATCCTCCACTCACTGTTACTTTTATATCTCTAATCCAAACTAAGCTCTCAATAGTCTTTCTTATATCTTCGCTTATAGCTACACATTTCTCTTGAGAGCAATACTCTTCTAAAAATAAGACAGCAAATTCTTCTCCACCAATCCTATATACTTTTACTTTATACAACTCCTCTTTCATCAATAAAAGTTGTCCTATCTTTCTTAAAACACTATCTCCAAATCCATGGCCATAAGTATCATTTATTTTTTTAAAGTTATCTATATCAAATATCAGCATATAATAATCTTTATTAGAAATCTTAACCATCGTACTATCGAATGATTTTCTATTGTTAATTTTAGTTAAAAAATCAGTTGTAGAAACTTCTTGTAGTCCTACAGCTTTCTTAAAAGAGAAAATAATTACTAACAATAAACTAATAATATATAAAGACATCCTGATAACTCTATTAACTAGGATTTTATACTCTCTATTAGAAATTCCACTCTCCATAGATTCAATCATATATAATGATAACATTTTATAGTTTATTTCATTTATTTCTGTAATTTTTCTATCATATTTTCTTTTTAAATGCTCATATTTTTCAAAATTATCAGTTTTTCTATAATATTCAAATAAAATTTCATAACTATAATACAAAAATCCAAAATCACTTTTATTTTCAACAGAATTTAGAATATTCAATGTTTTTTCCTCTGAAAATTCAAGTATTGCAAAATATAGATTATATAAGGACTCAGCAACTGAGTAATATATATGTTCATCTATAAAATAAGAAATTTTTCTTTTAGATAAGAATTTTTGAGCTTTTATTAAATGGTCATACGATTTCTTTTCATTTCCCAAATAAGCATAATTATAACTATATAACGAATGAACTACAACCATCAAACTATCAGTATAAGCCTCTTTCTCTTCTGAAGATTTTGCCACTATTTTATCTAAAGCTTCTAACGACCTGTTATAATTAGAAATTCTTATATTATTTTCTGCTAAATTTAAAAGTGCAACAATTTTTACTTGGTTTGAATCTTTGTAATTTCGTTCCTCTTTTAATATACTCTCTAATATTTCATTTGATATTTCATAACCATTTAAACTACTAATAATAATAGATAAGCCCATTTTTCCTCGATCAACATCATAATCACTATCAACATACTTTGCTAATTTTATGTACTCTAAACAATATCTAATTGACTCTAAAAAATTTTGACGTCGCATTTTTAAAACCCTAAGCTTATTTAACACAAATAGAGAATTTTTAGGAGATAATTGATCGCTTAATAAAAGTTTTCCTAACATATAGCTCCCTAATTCGACTCCATTTTCACTATTTAATAAAGGTCTTGCAATCTCTACAACTTCATCATATCTAGAGTTATACTCCCGCTCTTTTATATTTTCAAATTGCTCTAAAACAGACTTTTCTAAAACTGTTAACTTCCCTTTTAATTCCTTTGAATCAATTTCTTCTATTAATTCTTTAGGAAAAGTTTTTCTATTTACTTGCTTCCAAAGTCCTTTAGTAAAAAAAACTCCAAAAACTAAAAAAAACAGAACAACTGTCCAATATCTTTTCTTCATCAAATCCCCCTTATTTTACTTATCTCAGACTTTAATTATAACATATTAAATCCCTTTTTTATAACACCTACAATTAAATTTCTATATTATTTTTCTTAAAAGAATGCTATAATGATGGATAAACAAAAAATATTTTTAAATGGAGATGTAATGAACTTTAATGAATTTAATTTTAAACACGAAATAATGACACAGATTACTGCTGTTGGATATAAAGAAGCAACACCTATACAAGCTGAAGCTATTCCAACTATTTTAAGCGGGATAGATGTACTTGGACTTGCTAAAACGGGAACTGGAAAAACTGCGGCTTTTGTTCTCCCTATCTTAGAAAAAATAGCTACAACTAAAGGTAAGGGAAAGGGAGTAAGAGCACTTATTATAGCCCCGACTAGAGAACTTGCTGAGCAGATTAACAACACAATACTGCAACTAGGTAAAGGTATTGGAATTAAAACTTTAGCCGTTTATGGTGGTACTTCTGTTAAGAAGCAGATTGATGTTCTTAAAACTGGTGTTGACATCGTTGTTGGTTGTCCTGGAAGAATTTTAGATCACATCAATCAAGGAAATCTAGGATTAACAAGACTTGAATTCCTTGTTCTTGACGAAGCTGACCATATGTTAGATATGGGATTCTTAAAAGATATCGAAAAAATCGTTAAACACACACCAAAAAAGAAACAAACTCTGTTTTTCTCTGCAACAATGCCAAAAGAGATTAAAACTCTTGCATTTAAAGTTTTAGAGAAGAATCACAAAACTATTGAAATAGAATATAAAGATCCTGTAAAACTTATTGAACATGAGTTATATCACGTTGAAAATCTTGATAAAAAAGCTAAATTAGTTGAAATTTTAGAAAATTCTGATATTGAATCAGTTATTATTTTTACTAACGGTAAACATAAAGCTAAATATTTAAGTAGAGTTTTAGAAAATAAAGGTTTTAAAGCTGTTCATTTCCAAGGAAACCTTTCTCAAAACCAAAGAGATGCAGCTTTATCAGGTTTTAGAAATGGAACTTATAATATTTTAGTTGCTACTGATATTGCTGCAAGAGGATTAGATATCCCTCAAGTTACGCATGTTATCAACTATGATCTTCCTAAAACTGCTGAAGCTTTTACCCACAGAAGTGGAAGAACTGGAAGAGCAAATAAAAATGGTATCGTTTTGACTTTCTCAGCCTTTGAAGATAAAAAATTCTTAGCTGATATTATAAAAACAAACAAAACTGAATTTGTGACAATTCACGGACAAGAAGGAAAAACTGCTCCTAAAAAACCAAAAGATACTTTTAAACAAAGACCTAAAAGAGAGTTCGATTCAACTAAAAAATCAAATTCTGAAACTAGTAAAAAATCATCTGGTAATAAGTTTTGGCAAAAAAAAGCTGAAAACAAAAGAGCTAAAACAAACAAGACAAACATAAAGTAGTTAAAAAAAGGATTTAGTATATTGCTAAATCCTTTTTTTTACTCTGCCTTTAAGGTTTTCAATTTCAACAAATGAGTTAAAACTGCAAAAAATATTATTACTAAAGCCGTTCTTCCATAAATATTATTCATAGATAAAAAACCTTTTCCCATCCCTAAGGTCATAACTATTATTGCTATAACTTTATTCTTATAAGTTATTCCTTTTTTTTCCGTATAATCTTTTATATATTTTCCAAATATTTTATTTTCTAAAAGTAATCTATGGAACTTCTCAGAACTTCTTTCAAAAAGAAATGCAGATAATAAAACAAATGGGGTCGTCGGCAAAATAGGTAAAAATATCCCTATAGTTCCTAGCAATAATGATAAGCACCCCAACATAAAAAATAACTTTTTTTTCATAAAATCCTCCCAAGTTTAATTTATACTATTTTAGCATATTTTACTTTGAATTTCAAATTATTTAAATATTTAATATTATTTTCTTGCAAAACAATAAATATTGTGGTAATATTATTTTGATTATCAAATATTTAGTCGGAGGATTTCAATGAAAAAACACTTTATTTATTTAGGGCTTATAATCTCAGCTCTAAGCCATGCTATGGAACCTGGTAGTGAAGGAGTGTATCTAGAGAAGAGTGTTATCTCTACTGTTGGATATGAACAATCTTTACAAAATACTACTAAAAACATTCAAATAATTACAAAAGAGGAAATCAGTGAAAAAAACTTTAAAGATATAACAGAAGTTTTGGAAAGTTCACCTCTAATCACAATTACAAGAAACTCTGTCGGAGAAAGTATTCAAATGAGAGGAAGTGGATTAAACTCTAAAGCAACAGTTCAAGTTCTTGTTGATGGAGCTGCTATAAATCCAGTTGATATAAACCACGGTACTTTACCGTTAAATTCAGTTTCTGTATCATCTATCGAAAAAATAGAGATTCTTCCTGGGGGAAATGGAGTTCTTTATGGAGATGGATTCACTGGTGGATTGGTTAATATAATAACTAAATCTTCTGTTGATAAAACAGGAGGGTATGTTGGATTTAGATATGGAAGTGACAACGAACGTAGATTTGAAACAGGAACTTCTATAAAAGTAAATGATAATCTAGCTTTTATTATTGATTATTCTAAAGAGGATAACGACACTAATAGAGATTATGAAAATACAAAAAATGAGCATTTTAATTTAACTACACTTTTAAAATTAAGTGAGGATGATAAATTAAAATTACAATATACATACTACAACAAAAAATCTAAAACAGCTGAACTTTTAACTAAATCTGAATTAGATGCAGACGCATCTCAATCAGGAGTTGATTTTACTGGTTCTGAGCTAACTTCAGGTGCAGTTGGATCTACTGATCAATTAGATAGAAGCAACTTAAAAAGAAACGAATTTGCTGTAAATTATGATAAAACTATTAACTCTAAAATTTCACTAAACTTAAATATGAGTTACCAAGAAAATGTCAATGATGTTTATACAAAAGAATTAACATCAATAGGTCTTCTTATTAAGCCTGAAACTTATAGCGAATATTATGCAGATAATATAGGAACTTTCACAGATGAAAAATTCAAAATAAATCCATCTATTAAATATGAATATGGAAATGATAGCTACCTAATTTTAGGATATGACTACAAACTTCAGAAAAGTAGTAGAGATTTTGATAATTTTATGGATATGTACAAAGTTTATAACTTAGATAGTGAAAAAGAAAGTCATGGTATCTATGTATTCAACAAAACATCTGTAGATAAGCTACAGTTTCTTCAAGGTGTTAGAAGAGAATGGACAAGTTTTGATACAACAAAAACTACTCACTATTCTCATCAAGTAATGCCTGGTTTTACTGTCGATACTGGATTAAAAGCTGAAGAAATAAAGAAATCTATGAGAAATGATAGTTATGAATTTGCTATTAACTACTTATACTCTGATACAGGTAATATCTATACTAGATTTGAGCAAAGTTTCAGAACTCCAGCTCCAACTGAGTTCCAAGATAAGATAAATAATGTCTATGCTATCAACGATTTAAAAGCAGAAACAAATCAAACTATTGAAATAGGATTAAAAGATTTTGCTTTCGGAAGTTTCATATCATTAAACGCTTTTGCAGGTAGAACTAAAGATGAGATCTATTACGAAGAAGTTACACACGGAAAACATTGGACTTACTCAAACTTAGATGAAACTAAAAGAAAAGGGTTTGAAATGGGATTAGAGCAATCTGTTGGAAAATTTGGGAGTATACCAAATTTAGTGTAAATTAACTTCTTAGCTATCAAATTTTAAATGTCCAAATAGGCTATCTTAA
>NZ_JTLI01000067.1 GCF_000799075.1 Cetobacterium sp. ZOR0034 | reverse complement strand
GAGCGTGATTAAGATATCTTAAATTACTAAGATACTTCCCACGAAGCCCCGTCCTCTTTAGGGCGGGGTAGTTCACCCTCTGTAATATGTAAAAGTTTGAAAGAGACTTATCCAGATGCAAAGATAGATTATGTTTTATACGATTATGTGGCACCTCTATTTGAACACCAGAACTATTTGAATAAAGTAATATCAATATCTAAAGCTAAGCAGAAGAATCCGTTTAAATATTTAAAAAAAGTTTGGAGTGTGGCTAGAGAGGATTATGATATCGTTATAGATATAATGTCTATACCTAAAAGTGAGTTGTTCACACTATTTTCTAACTGTGACTTGTTTGTTGGAAACGAGGGTGGACCTAGACATTTAGCACAAGCTATAGATATACCCAGTTTTGCAATATTTAGTCCAAACTCTAATAAAATGGAGTGGTTATCAAGAGACAATCCAAGACACGAGGGATTGGAGCCTAAAGATATTTTGACAGGAGATGGTTATGAAAAGTTATCTTATGAGGAGAAATATAGTTTGATAACGCCTGAGAAAGTATTAGAAGAGGTTGAGAGAAAAATACTCCTAGTGCCCAAATATATTGAAAAAAACTAGGGGTTGTGATAAAATTTAAATAGATATTTTTAAAAAATGAGGAGGAATTTTTGTGGCAGGACATAGTAAATGGTCTAACATAAAGCATAGAAAAGGTGCTCAAGACATTAAAAGAGGAAAGATATTTACAAAATTAGGAAAAGAGTTAACAATCGCAGCTAAAGAAGCTGGAGGAGATCCTAACTTCAACCCTAGATTAAGACTTGCGATAGATAAAGCAAAGGCTGCTAATATGCCAAAAGATAACCTAGAAAGAGCTATCAAAAAAGGAACTGGAGAGCTTGAAGGTGTAGATTACATGGAGATTAGATATGAAGGATACGGTCCAGAAGGAACTGCTTTCATAGTAGAAGTTGTAACAGATAATAAAAATAGATCGGCTTCAGAAGTAAGAGCTGCTTTCTCTAGAAGAAATGGAAACCTTGGAACAGATGGTGCTGTTGCTTGGATGTTCGCTAAAAAAGGGGAAATAATCATTACTGGAGAGGGATTAGATGCTGATGAGCTTATGATGGCTGCTTTAGAAGCTGGTGCTGAAGATGTTAAAGAGGAGGACGGAGAGTTCACTGTTTTAACAGAGCCTGCGGATTGTAATACTGTAGCTGAAGAGTTAAAAAAAGCTGGTTATAATGTAACTGAAGCTGAAGTGTCAATGATTCCTGACAATAAAGTTCAAATAACTGATTTAGATACAGCTAAGAAAGTTATGGCTTTATATGAAGCTTTAGATGACTTAGATGACGTAAATGATGTTTACTCAAACTTTGATATATCTGATGAATTATTAGAACAATTATAGAAATAAAAAAAACTGAGGACATCAATTCCTCAGTTTTTCTTTATATTAATTATATTTAACTGCAACCTTTAAAGAACCAGTGTATTCTCCAACAGGTAAGTTTGTAACATTAACTACAGAATCAAAAGAGAACGTTAAGTTTCCATTGTTATCTAAAGTAGGATTTGAGATATCTCCGTTAGTTACTTTTCTATTGCTAGTATAAAAATCTAATGTTTCACTTCCTCCAACTCTAGTTAAATGACTGTTTGAAAATGAGTCTAATTTTTGATCATTAATCTTAAATTCAATTTTTTGTCCAGGTGTTCCGTTAATGAAGAAGTTTCTACTTACTTTTTCGCTATGTCCGCTGTTTTGAACAAGATTACCAAATTGGATATGCCCGTCATGGCTAACAGTTAGTGGTTTAACAATTTTCGCATTGATATTCATAGTGTCTGATTGAACAACAGAATTAGCAAAAGCCGTCATAGATAAAGTTAAAGATAATAAAGTTAATATTTTTTTCATTGTGTGTTCCCTCCCGATTAGTTATATAAAGTGATAAAAAATAAAAAAGCCAATTGCAACATTATCTTTTCAGATAAGTGCAACTGGCTGTCATTTTAAAGACCCTATAGCTTTGCGTCATAAGGTTTCCCTTACTTTGCCTATTTAATTTATACAAGTATAATATATTAAAAAATAAAAAAAGTCAAATAATTTTTTCAAAAAAAATGAAAATAAAATTTTCACGAACACTTGATTTTTAAAGGTTTGTATGGGATGGATAGCAGGTATTATAAAGAGTACAAAACTGTATTTCTTTGTGTTATAATAAAAAAAAGGTGGTGATTATGATTTATAAAAACATTTATAGAGAGATAGAACTTTTTAATTTAAAAGGAGTATCAAAAGCGACATATCTGAAATTAAAAAAATTGAATATTGAAAGTTTGTATGATCTTATCTATTATTTTCCAAGAGCATATGATGATAGAACAAACTTAAAGAGAATTGGAGAGTTAAAAGGTGATGAATATGTTGTATTAAAAGGAAGTATAATGAATATATCAGCTCCACCCACAAGAACTGGAATGAAGATGATAAAAGCCACTATAAATGATGGAACTGGAGTTCTTGAAGTAGTTTGGTTTCAGAGACCATATTTGAGAAACAGTTTAAAAATAGGTGAGGAGTATATTTTTATTGGAAATGTAAAAAGAGGATATACTTTTCAGATGACGAATCCAGAATTTAAACTATATAAAGGACAAGAAAACAACGGGGAGATCCTTCCAATATATAGCTCTATAAAAGAGTTTACTCAAAATAATCTAAGAAAAATATTAAAGGAAGCCTTAAAAGAGTATGTTAATATATTTGAAGAGAATATTCCAGAAGAGGTTTTAAAAAAATATAATTTGATGCCAAGAACAAAAGCTTTAAATGAGATACATTATCCAACTAATTCAAGAAACTTAGAGGAAGCTAAAAGGAGATTTGCAGTAGAGGAACTTTTAGTTTTGGAGATGGGTATTTTACAAAAGCGTTTTGAAGTTGATTTGACAAATAGTGGAATCTATAAAATAGAAGGAAAAAAAGAGCTGGTTTCAAAGTATCTTTCAGGTTTATCATTTAAATTAACAACTGCTCAAAAAAGAGTTATAACAGAGATTTATAAAGGATTAAATGCAGGTAAGATTATAAACTATCTAATTCAAGGTGACGTAGGAAGCGGAAAGACTATAGTTGCAGTTTTACTACTATTATATATGGTAGAAAATGGATATCAAGGAGTGTTGATGGCTCCAACAGAGATATTAGCAACTCAGCACTATTTATCTATTTATGAAACTTTAGAAAGTTTGGATGTAAAAGTAGATCTTTTGACAGGTAGCATAAAGGGAAAGAAAAAAGATGAGTTATTAAAAAGAATAGAAACTGGAGAAACGAATATTGTCATAGGAACACATGCTATAATAGAGGATAGCGTTCAATTCAATAAACTTGGTCTAGTAGTGATAGATGAACAACACAGATTTGGAGTTTTACAGAGAAAAAGATTGAGAGATAAAGGGATTTTGGCAAATCTAATAGTTATGAGTGCAACTCCAATTCCAAGATCTTTAGCTTTAAGTATATATGGTGATTTAGATGTATCTGTGATAGATGAACTTCCACCAGGAAGAAAGCCTATAAAGACTAAGTGGATAAGTGAAGATGTTGATGAAGAAAAGATGTATTATTTTATAGATAAAAAATTAAAAGAGGGAAGGCAAGCGTATTTTGTAGCTTCATTAATCGATGAGAGCGATAAACTATCGGCAAAATCAACAGAAGAGTTATATGCAGAAGTATCAAAAAACCTCCCAGGATATAAAGTAGGAATTTTACATGGAAGAATGAAAAATAAAGAAAAAGATGAAGTGATGCATCAATTTAAAAATCATAATTTAGATATACTTGTTTCAACTTTAGTAATAGAGGTTGGAGTAAATGTGCCTAACTCAAGTATAATGGTTATAACAAATTCAGAGAGATTTGGATTAGCTACTCTACATCAGTTGAGAGGAAGAGTTGGAAGAGGAGAGCATCAATCTTACTGCTTCTTACTATCAAATACTGAGAATGACAACTCAGCAGCTAGATTAAAAGTTTTAGAAAATACAGAGGATGGATTCAAAATAGCTGAAGAGGATCTGCGACTCAGAAAAGCGGGAGAGATTTTCGGTGTGAAACAAAGCGGATTAAGTGACTTGAAATTTATAGATATAGTTCATGATGTAAAAACTATAAAATTGGTTAAGGATATATGTACCGAATATCTAATAAAAAATGAAGGAAAGATAAATCATAAAGTTTTAGAAGAGGATATTGATGAAAAGTTTAACAAAAGTTTGACCTCGTAAAAGATGTTATGATAAAATATGAGGTAAAATTAATTAAAAGAGTGGAGGAAATATGAGATTAAGTAGATATTATGTAAAGACTCTAAAGGAAACTCCTAAAGAGGCAGAGGTAATCAGTCATAAACTATTACTTAGATCAGGTATGATCAAAAGATTAGCGAGTGGAGTTTACACATACCTTCCTTTAGGTTTAAAAGCTTTAAAGAAAGTTGAAAACATCGTAAGAGAAGAGATGAATAGAGCTGGAGCTCAAGAGATATTCATGCCAGTTTTACAACCAGCAGAACTTTGGAAAGAGAGTGGAAGATGGGATGTAATGGGTGCTGAAATGATGAGAATTCAAGACAGACATTCAAGAGAGTTCGCATTAGGACCAACACATGAAGAGGTAATAACAGATATAATTAGAAATGATATATCATCATATAAGGCCTTACCATTAAACTTATACCAAATTCAAACTAAATTTAGAGATGAAAGAAGACCTAGATTTGGACTTATGAGAGGAAGAGAGTTTATGATGAAAGATGCATACTCATTCCATGCAACAAAAGAGTCTTTAGATGAAGAATTCGAAAATATGAAAGCAGCTTATACAAGAGTTTTCGAAAGATGTGGACTTAAATTCAGAGCGGTTGAAGCTGATTCAGGAGCTATCGGTGGAAGTGGATCACAAGAGTTCCATGTATTAGCAGAATCTGGAGAGGATGAAATCATTTACTGTACATCATGTGAGTATGCTGCAAACGTTGAAACTGCAACGAGTATAATAACTGATGTGCCAAAAGTAGAAGCAAAAGAGTTAGAGCTAATGGATACACCAAATGTATCGAAAATAACAGAGATTGCTGAGTTTTTAAATATACCTACAGCACAAACAGTAAAAGCTATGATGTATAAAGATGTTGTAACAGATGAAGTTTACATGGTTCTTATAAGAGGAGACTTCGAAGTAAACGAAGTTAAGTTAAAGAATATAATTGATACAATCGATGTTGCATTATTAAATGATACTGAAATAGAGGAATTAGGATTAATTAAAGGATTCATAGGACCAGTAGGAATTGATGAAACAAAAATTAAGTTGATAGCTGACAAGAGTATAATTGGTATTTCTAACCATACAGCTGGTGGAAATAAAATAGATACACACTTTATAAATGCAAACTACGGAAGAGATTACACAGCTTCAATAGTTGCAGATGTAAGAACAGTAACTGTAGGAGAGAAATGTCCTAAGTGTGAAGGAGAGCTAGCAAGTGCAAGAGGAATAGAAAGTGGACATATCTTTAAATTAGGAGATAAGTACTCTAAAGCTCTAAATGCAACATTCTTAGATGTAAATGGAAAGAGTCAAGTTATTGAGATGGGATGTTATGGAATTGGAGTTTCAAGAACTTTAGCATCATCAATCGAGCAAAATAACGATGAGAATGGAATTATTTGGCCATCATCAATAGCTCCATTTGTAGTTGAAGTAATTCCTGCAAATATGAAAGCTGAGGATCAAGTAGCTCTAGCTGAAGAGATTTATAATGCATTTGGAGATGCTAATATAGATGTAGCTTTAGATGACAGAGACGAAAGAATCGGATTCAAATTTAAAGATGGAGATTTAATAGGATATCCGTTTAAAGTAGTTGCTGGTAAAAAAGCTGCGGAAGGAATTGTTGAGTTAAAGATAAGAAGAACAAATGAAACTTTAGAAATATCTAAAGATGAGGTTGTTTCGAAAGTAAAAGAGTTAATGAAAAAGTATTAATAGTATAAAAGGAGAACTTAATTGTGAGTTCTCCTTTTTGTTTGAAATATATATTATTATTTTGAATAATTTTGTAGATATGAGATAATTTTCTTTTTAATTCTTTGAATAGTATTATCTATTTTTTTAGGTGGCTCATTTAAAAAATCAGCAATTTCAATATATGTGTATTCTTTGCAAAGATATGTGAAAACTTTTTTTCTAAAAAGCTTAGATTGTCATTAAGGAAAGTTGTAAGAAGATTAACAAGTTCCTTACCTAAAAATATATCCTCTGGAGAGTAGAAACCTAAAGATGGTGAGGTGTAGTGAACATTTTCTTCATGAGTTGAATATCCTTCGCCTTGCATAGCTTGATTTAAATTTTTATATTTGTCAGAGTTGTGATTTTTTACAGCTGTAATCATCTGTCTTCTGATGCAAAGGTTTGCGAAAGTGCTAAAACAAGCATTTCGACTTTCATCATAAGATTTAATTGCTTTCATGAGTCCAATAAATCCCTCTTGCATTAAATCATCACTATCTCCTCCTTTTAAAAAGAAAGAAAGATTATTTTTATAAATTGTTCCATGATACTCTTTTAGAATTTTTTCGATTGATTCTTCATCACCACTTTGGGCTAAAATAATATCTTTTTTTTCAATCATGGCTTTCTCCCCCAATTCTTTAAAATTAAAATAAAAAATTAAAATAAAAATACCGTATTTTTCAAAAATATAAAACAATAGTACGATATTATAATATCAAAAAAAATGAAAGTAATCTATATTTCAAATTTTCCTTATTTGAATTACTATTTGAAGCATCAAAATTAAATTTATTTTTTATTAAAAAAGGAAATAAGAAGAAATGGCATAATAAACAAATTAGAGATTGTTTTAAAATGTGGAGGTGTTTTATGCTGAGTGGAATTAGTAAAAAAGCGACAGATTTAGACTTTGCAATTCAAAGTTTAAAAGAGGAATTACAAGCGGTAGATGACTATAATCAAAGAGCTGAAATGGCCGAAGATCCAGAATTAAAAGAGATTTTGATTCATAATAGAAATGAAGAGATGGAACATGCTGTTATGGTGATTGAATGGATGAGAAGAAATGAATTTGAATTTGGAAAAGAGTTAGAGGATTATATATTTAGACAGGGTAAAATAGTGGGAATAGAAGCTCAACTTATGGGAAGAGATGGAGCTCCTATAAAAGAAGAGGTAAAAGAGATGAATAATACAAGATCGTTAAATATAGGATCATTAAAAAAATAAGGGGGTAAAGAGATGGATTTCTTAAAAAAAGAGTTAGCACCAATAAGTGCAAATGTATGGAAAGATATAGAAGATAGAGCAAGAGAGGTTTTAACTACTCAACTTTCAGCTAGAAGATTTGTGAAAGTTACAGGACCGGTAGGTGTAGGAAATGGAGGTCTTAACACAGGAAGATTAGCTATTCATAAAAAGGATGATTTAGCTTATGGAGTATATAAAATCCAACCGTTTGTTGAAAATAGAATAACTTTCACATTGAATAGATGGGAATTAGATAACCTTGATAGAGGTGCAAAAGATATAGATTATACAAATTTAGATGAGGCTTTGAAAAAAGCTGCAAAATTTGAAGAGGAAGCGATTTATTTTGGATTAGATGAAGCGTGTATAGTTGGACTCTTAAAAGATGAATCTAAATTGATTGAATTTGGAAAGACAGAAGAGGAAACTATAAAAAATTTAATGTATGGTGTTTCGAAATTAAGAAATACAGGATTTGCAAAAGGACCTTATGCATTAGTTGTGGGACTTGAAAAATATATATATTTAAATATGGTAAATTTGAATAATCCATTAGTAAAAAGATTAGAAAAAATACTTGGAATGCCAGTGATTGTTTCTAATAATATAACTGGTGCTCTTTTACTTCCTTATGATGATGAAAATATTGAGTTAGTTTTAGCTGAAGACTTCTCTTTAGGTTATCAAGGGCATTGTAATAAAGAGGTTGAACTATTTGTAACAGAAACATTTACATTTAGAATTATTGACGATACAAAAGTTGTTGGTTATAAGTAAAATTAATGAAAGAGGTGATGTTCAATCACCTCTTTATTTTTTTTAGAATATGAAAAAAGGTAGAATCAAATATTCAGATTCTACCTTTAACTATTTAATAAATTAGGAGTTATTTGAAAAATGCTTTTTACCAGATGTTAAATCTATATCCAACTGATAAAGTAACTCTTTTATAATCGTTGTCAAATTTTATATTTTCTCCATTAACTTTTGATTTAGCTTGGTTTTCTCCATAAAGAATATCTACGTTGAATGCTTGATATTCCCATCCAATACCTGCAGCCCAATATAAACCGTCGTCTACACTAGTTCCGTAAGAGTAATGTTCACCCTCAAAATTCTCTTTAATTGAGTCAGAATCGAAGTTAAATGAGTAACCTACATTAGCTTTTAAATAAGGAGTAACTGCCCAATCCCAGTAATTAATTCTGTATTTACCAGTAAGGTATATAGGAACCGATTTATATTCAGCTCCAGAAAGAGAATCTCCAAATTCATCAGTTAAAGTTTTTCTATTTGTATGGTCTTGATAAGCAACTCCAAGTCCCAAATCGAAGTATTCCCAAGATTTATAAGCTTCTAAAGCGATTTCTCCACCAAAATCTTCAGTTTTTTTACTAAGAAGTGGAATAGAATCAATACTTAATCCATCGTATTCACTCCAGAAATCCCATCCACCTCTTAAATTGATATATCCCCAAGGATTAGCAGCAACAGGAACAACAACTTCTTCAAGAATTACAGGTTCATTAACAACCTCTTTTGAGCTAGTAACTGGCTCTCTAACTACTTCTTTCGAACTAGTAACTGGTCTAACAACCTCTTTTGCTTGAGCAACTGATGTTAAAACAAATAAAGAACATGCTAAAAGTGCTAACTTTTTCATAAAATAAACCTCCTCGTTTAATTAATTGTGCTTAAATTTTAAAATAGAACAAAGTTTTTAACCGTTCTGTAACATATATACAACTAAAATTTGTGAATTCTTTTTTTTCTTTTAATATTTTTGTAATAGAAAATAAGTTGTGATATAATTTTGATTAGAAAGTATAAGGAAAATGGGAAGTGGATAATGAATAACTATAAAGAAATTATAGAAATAAAAGTTGAAGAAAAAGATAAAGGAAAAAGATTGGATGCCTTTTTAAGTGAAGTTCTTGAAGAGGCAACAAGAAGTTATATTCAAAAGTTAATAGATAACGATAATATTAGTATAGATAATAAAAACAAAACGAAAAGTGGGAATAAATTAAAAGGAAAGGAAACTATAGTAGTGAGAATTCCTGAGGATGAAATTCTAGAAGTTTTACCTGAAGATTTACCGATAGACATAGTTTATGAAGATAAAGATATGGTTGTTATAAATAAAGATCCTGGAGTTATAGTACATCCAGCACAAGGTTTTTATACTGGAACTTTGGTGAATGCGGTTCTTTATCATATTAAAGATTTGTCAACGATAAATGGAGTGATAAGACCAGGTATAGTTCATAGATTAGATAAAGATACAAGTGGATTGATAGTTATAGCTAAAAATGATGTAGCTCATGTAAAGTTGACGGATATGTTCAAGGATAAAACTATTGAAAAAAGATATGTATGTATTTGTAAAGGTAATTTTAAAAATCAAAGCGGAAGAATAGAAACGCTTATAGGTAGAGATTCAAGAGATAGAAAAAAGATGGCGGTTGTATCAGAAAACGGTAAAATAGCAATAACTAATTATGAAGTTATAGATAGCGTAGATGGTTTTTCTTTAGTTGAAGTTGGAATTGAAACTGGTAGAACTCATCAAATAAGAGTTCATATGAAAAGTTTAAATCACCCAATTTTAGGAGATGAAACTTATGGTAATTCATCAGAATTAGCAAAACGTCAAATGTTACACTCTTATTATTTGAAATTTTTGCATCCAATAACAGGGATAGAAACTGTAATTTTAGGTCCGTTGAAAGATGACTTTAAAAATGTAGCAAAGAGATTAAAGTTAGATTTAACAAAGATAGTGAGAATGTATAAATAATAAAGGAAAAAATATATGATTCAGGTAGAAAGTAGGGTAATGGAGAAAAATATGGAAAACAAAAATATGATGTACTTTTTTGATCTTGAAAATGGTAATATTATAGGTGTTGATGAAGCTGGAAGAGGACCACTTGCGGGACCTGTTGTTGCAGCAGCAGCAAAATTAAAAAAATACGATGAAAGATTAGAAAAAATAAATGATTCAAAAAAATTGACAGAAAAAATGAGAGATCAACTATTTGATGTAGTTATGGAAAACTTTGAAATTGGAGTTGGTGTAGCTGATGTTGCCGAGATAGATGAATTGAATATTTTAAATGCAACGTTTTTAGCTATGAGAAGAGCAATATCTAATTTAAATAAAGAAGTAGATTTTGATAAAGTTTTAGTTGATGGAAATCACAAAATAAGAGAGTATTTAGGAGAGCAAGATCCCGTTATAAAAGGGGATTCTAAAAGTCTATCGATAGCAGCAGCGTCTATAATAGCTAAAGTTACAAGAGATAGAATGATGATTGATATAGCTGAGAAATATCCTGAGTATCAATTCCAAAAACATAAAGGTTATGGTACTGTTGTACATAGAGGTGTAATATTAGATAAAGGACCTATAGAGGGAGTTCATAGAAAAAGTTTCTTAAAGAAAATTTTAGGAGAGTAGTTATGAATAAAAGAAGCAAGGGAAGAGAGTATGAAATTAGAGCTAAAGAGTATTTAGAGGATCTAGACATTAAAATTTTAGAGATGAATTATGAAGGCTTTTTTGGTGAGATAGATATTGTCGGATACGATGGAACGACTCTTGTTTTTTTTGAAGTGAAATATAGAAAAAATAATTTATTTGGTATGCCACAAGAGGCGATAGATAAAAAAAAGATAAAGAAAATATACCTTACAGCAAAGGAGTTTATAAGAAAAAATAGATTAGATAGTGAAAAGATACGATTTGATGCTATAATTTTTTTCAAAGATGATGTAGAATGGCTCAAGAATATTTTTTGGGGTGATGAACTTGGAATATAGATGTCTAAAATGTGGTAGTGATAAATATATAGTTAAAACAGCTGTGATACCAGAAAAAAGTCCAGGGTTAAAAATAGAGATAGGAACTTATTATATAAAAACATGTGTGGAGTGTGGTTACACAGAGTTTTATTCAGCGAAGATAGTTGATAAAGAGTTCGCAAAAAATAAAAAGGCAAAAAAATATGCTAAAGCAACTCCTTAGAAAATTGATTTTTGACAATAGGTGTACTATATGTGGTAAAAACTTAAAGAGTGAAAGCTATCTTTGTTTTAAGTGCTCTATCAAATTAAGAGAGATGAGTAGTTTAAAACAAATGGGAAATCTTTACTATTTGTATTACTATACAGATGTAAAAAAGATGATTTTTGATTTCAAATTTAAAAATAGGAAAGATATAGCAAAAGATTTAAGTGTATTTGTAAAAGAGGCAGTAGAAAATATACTAGAAAAAGAAAAAATAGATATGATAATATCCATCCCGATAAATAAAAAAAGATTTTTAGAAAGAGGATACAATCAGGTAGATGAATTGCTAAAATCTTCAGAGATTGATTTTGTTAAAATAGAAAGAATAAAAAATACTAAGTATATGTATAAGATTAAAGGTAATCTTAAAAGAGAAGAAAATGTTAAAAAAGCCTTTAAAATTGAGGGGGATTATTTCGAAAAAACAATTTTAATTGTCGATGATATTGTTACTACAGGAGCTACTTTAAAAGAGTTAGAACGAGAATTAAAAGAGCGACACAAAGTAAAGAAAGTTATTTTTTTTACTTTAGCAGCAGTTAGGGAATACTTTAAATAATTAATTAAGGATGGGTGAAAATGGAGATTTTTATAAATGGTGAAAAGGTAAGTTTAGGGATAAGAACAACAAGGTTGTTGAATGTTTTAGAGAAGTTAGAGGCCAATGTTATAAAACATGGAGAAGTGATTGTAGAGTTAAAATTAGATGGTGAGATGGTCGATGGCAGAGCATTACCGTTGAATAAAAAAGTAAGAGTGTTGGAATTGACAACACGTTCGCATAGAGAAATTTTGATAGAGTCACTATATTTGTTAGAGTCATATAGCAATAAGTTTTTTGATAATTTAGATGATATATCAGAAGATGAACAAGATTTATCAAAAGTTATTGAAATGGTAAGTTTTGTTGAATGGGTTTTAGGTATAGTTTTATCATTAAAAGAGGCAACGGCGATAGATTTATTATATACTGATTACGATGAGTATGCAGATGATTTTAAAAAGTATGCCGAAGAAGTATTTGAGGCGTTTAAAAAAGAAGAGTTTGGTGAGGTTTTAGAAGTTCTAGAAGGAGCTGTTTCACCGTTAGTAGATGACCTATTACTGAATCATAAAGATTATTTAAAAGAGGTTTTGAAAGAAGAACGTAGAAAGAAATTGCTAAATTAGAGAAAAAAATACTCAATTTAGGATGAAAATATAGACAACATGGTGCGTGTTAAAAAGATAGAAATTATGTTATTATAAACTTAAAATTAATAAAAAATTTGGAGGGAGAAAATTATGAGAAAAACTATAATTGCAGGAAACTGGAAAATGAATAAAACTGTAGCGGAAACAAAAGCTACATTAACTGAGTTAAAAGAGTTAACAAATGGTGTAGAGGGAGTAGAAATCGTAATAGGTGCTCCATTCACAGCTTTAGAATCAGCAGTGAAGACAGTTGAAGGATCAAATGTTGCAATAGCTGCACAAAACATGCATACAAAAGATTCAGGAGCATATACAGGAGAAATCTCTCCAGTTATGTTAAAAGAGATTGGGGTAAAGTATGTAATCTTAGGACATTCAGAAAGAAGAGAATACTTCCACGAATCTAATGCTTTCATTAACGAAAAAGTAAAAGCAGCTTTAGCTCACGATTTAATTCCAATTCTTTGTATCGGAGAAAAATTAGAAGAAAGAGAATCAGGAAAAACTGCTGAAGTAAACGAAAAGCAAGTAAGAGAAGGAATGGCAGGTTTAACAGCTGAAGAGGCAGTTAAAGTTGTAGTTGCTTACGAGCCAGTATGGGCTATCGGAACAGGAAAAACAGCTACTCCAGAGATGGCTGAAGAAACTCATAAAGAGATTAGAGATGTTTTAGTAGCTATGTTTGGTGCTGAGGCAGCAGCAGAAATTACAATCCAATACGGAGGGTCAATGAATGCTAAGAACGCAGCTGAATTATTAGCTATGGAGAATATAGATGGAGGACTTGTTGGAGGAGCTTCTTTAGATGCACCAACATTTATTCAAGTTATAAAAGCAGGAGCAAGATAATCAAAAAAATAGGAGGCTTAAAAATGGCTAAAAAACCTTTAATGTTAATGGTTCTTGATGGATGGGGATACAATCCACACTCTGAAGAGAAAAATGCTATCGCAACAGCAAAACCAGAAAATTTCGAAAGACTATTTAATAGTTATCCACATACATTAATAAAAGCTTCAGGAGAAGCTGTAGGATTACCAGAAGGACAAATGGGGAACTCAGAAGTAGGGCACTTAAATTTAGGTGCTGGAAGAGTAATCTATCAACCACTTGTAGAGATTTCAAAAGAGATCAGAGATGGTGAGTTTTACGATAAAGCTAAAGTTGTAGAAGCGTTCAACTATGCTAAAGAAAATGATAAGAGCATCCACTTCATGGGACTTTTATCTGATGGAGGAGTTCACTCTCACATCAATCATTTATTCGGTTTATTAGAAATGGCTAAAAAAACTGGATTAACTAAAGTTTATATTCATGCGTTCATGGATGGAAGAGATACAGCTCCAACATCTGGATTAGAGTTCATGAAAGCTTTAGTTGCTAAAACTGAAGAGTTAGGTGTAGGAACAATAGCTTCAATCTCTGGAAGATACTTATCTATGGATAGAGATACAAACTGGGATAGAACAGAAAAAGCTTATGATGCAATCGTAGGAAAGTTACCTGTAACAAATAAAACAGCTATAGAAGTTATTGAAGAGTCTTATGCTGCAAATATTACAGATGAGTTTATAGCGCCAGCTTTATTATCAGCAGATGGAATAGTAAAAAAAGGCGATGTAATTGTTAACTTTAACTATAGACCAGATAGAGCTAGACAAATAACTAGAGCTTTTGTTGATAAAGAGTTTGTAGGATTTGAAAGAGAAGCTTTAGAGCCTAAATTCTACTGCATGAGACAATATGCAAGTACTATAGATGCTGAAGTTATCTATGAAGATAAAGATATCGTTAATACGTTAGGAGAAGTTATTTCTGCTAATAAATTAGCTCAATTAAGAACAGCTGAGACAGAAAAGTATGCTCATGTTACATTCTTCTTTAATGGAGGAAAAGAAACTGAGTTCAATGGTGAAGAAAGAATACTTGTAGCTTCTCCAAAAGTTGCTACGTATGATTTACAACCAGAGATGTCAGCTCCAGAATTAACATCTAAAGTTTTAGAGGCTTTAAACTCTGATAAGTTTGATGTTATTATAATGAACTTTGCTAACCCAGATATGGTTGGACATACAGGTGTATTTGATGCAGCTGTAAAAGCTATTCAAGCTGTAGACAAGGGAGTAGGAGCTATCGTAAATAAAGTTCTTGAGTTAGATGGAACTGTGTTAATTACAGCTGACCATGGAAATGCTGAGAAGATGGAAGATCCAACAACTCATCAACCATTTACAGCTCACACAACTTATGAAGTACCATTTATCTACGTTTCGAATCACTTTAAAGGTGAGTTAAACCACGGTAAACTAGCTGACGTAGCACCTACGATGTTAGAAATCTTAAATATTGAGAAACCTGCTGAAATGAACGGTGTTTCTTTAATAAAAAAATAATTGACATCGCAAACAAATAATGATACTATAATTTAAAAGTTTCGAACAATTTAATATTTTAGGTAGAGGTTGCAAATAACATGAGTATTTTAAATGAGCCGGACAGGTGTTGATGTTAAAAGAAAGGGAAATTTGCCGAAATGGAGATTATGTCAAAAGTCTTTGTTGGGAGTATAGAGAATATCTATACTACTGTCACTGAGAAATCAGTGTTGTGCTATCCAAAAATTTGTGATATATTTTGCAGATTAGCTACCGTATTTTTTATACGGTAGTTTTTTTTACCTAAAATTTCAGAGGAACTAAAAAAATAACTTGGAGGTTTTAGGATGAACACAATAATTGAACTATTGAAATTAAGTCCAGTAGCAGTATTGGCAGCACTTATGTTTATGGGATATGACGCTCTTATAGCAGCACCTATAGCAACAGTTTATGCAGCACTTGTAGCAGGATTTGTAGAGAAGAAAAAAGTGAATGATATAATAGAGGCAGTAATAAATAATGCAAAAGAGATGCAAGTAGCATTCTTTATATTGATGGTAGCTTATGCAATGGCTGAAGTATTTATGTCAACTGGAGTAGGGGCTTCAATTATAAACTTAGCATTGAATGTTGGACTTACAGGAAGAACTGTAGCAGTTGTAGGAATAGTTGTTACATCAGTATTATCTATAGCAACAGGAACAAGCTGGGGAACATTTGCAGCGTGTGCACCGATATTTTTATGGCTTAACCATATTGTTGGTGGAAATATAGCTTTAACAGTTGGAGCGATAGCAGGAGGGGCATGTTTCGGAGATAATATAGGACTTATATCTGATACAACTATAGTTAGTTCTGGAATTCAAAAAGTTGAAGTTATAAAAAGAATTAGACATCAAGGATATTGGTCAGGATTAGTTTTACTTCTAGGAATAGTAGCATTCTATATTGCTGGAGTTTCGATGGGATTACCAACAACAACTGGGGATGCAGCAACAGCGATTGGTCAGATACCAGAAGAGGTTTGGACAGTTCTAGCTGAAAAGAGAGAGTCAGCAGTTACACTTTTAAATCAAGTTAAAGATGGTGTTCCAACATATATGATAATACCTTTAGTGCTTGTTTTAATAGCAGCTTTCAAAGGATTAACAACACTACTTTGTTTGTTTATTGGAATATTCTCAGCTTACGGATTGGGATTAATAGCTGGAACAGTTGAAAATACTGGAGCATTTTTAGATTTACTTTACTCTGGATTTGAAGGAGCGGGTTCTTGGGTAATTGTAATGATGATGTGGGTTGCAGCTTTCGGTGGAATAATGAAATTGATGGATGCATTTAGACCACTATCTAATATAGTAGTAAAAGTATCAAGAAATGTAAGACAATTAATGTTCTGTAATGGATTATTATCAATCTTAGGAAATGCAGGATTAGCTGATGAGATGGCACAAATAGTAACTATGGGACCAATCATTAGAGAGATTGTTGAGAAAAATGTAGAAGGTTCAGAAGAGGATATAGAAACATTAAGACTTAGAAATGCAACATTTAGTGATGCATTAGGAGTATTTGGATCTCAATTAATACCTTGGCATGTTTATATAGGATTCTACTTAGGAATTGCTCAAGCAGTTTATCCACTATACAACTTTACAGCTATGGATATTATTAAATATAACTTCTTAGCTTTAATAGCAGTTTCAACAATACTAATTGCAACATTGACAGGATTAGATAGATTGATACCAAGATTTGGATTACCAAGTGAACCAAAAGTAAGATTGAAAAAATCTACACAAACTAGCTGTGTAGCTGAAGAGGCATAGAAAATAAAAACTCTCACCATATAAAGTGAGGGTTTTTTTATTTACAAAAGGTTAGAGATGTGGTAAAATCTAAAGTAAAATAAAATTTCAGGAGGAATCTCTAAGATGATAGGTATAGGAATAGTAGGACTTCCAAATGTTGGAAAGTCAACTCTGTTTAATGCAATAACAAAAGCTGGAGCAGCGGAAGCGGCAAACTACCCGTTTTGTACAATAGAACCAAATGTTGGAATGGTAACAGTTCCAGATTCAAGATTAGATGAGTTATCAAAAATAATTAATCCTCAAAGAGTTCAAAATGCAACAGTTGAATTCGTAGATATAGCTGGTTTAGTTGAAGGAGCAGCAAAAGGTGAAGGGTTAGGAAACAAATTCTTATCAAATATCAGAACTACAGCTGCAATATGTCAAGTTGTTAGATGTTTTGAAGATGAAAATATCATTCACGTAAGTGGAAGTGTAGATCCAATAAGAGATATCGAAATAATAAATGGAGAGTTAATCTTAGCTGATATGGAAACTATCGAAAAAGCTATCGAGAAACAATCAAAGTTATTTAAATCTAAAAATAAAGAAGCTATGGTTTTAATGCCAGTTTTAGAAAAGTGTAAAGCACACTTAGATGAATATAAAATGTTAAAAACTTTAATTTTAACACCAGAAGAGCAAGAGTTAATAAGAACTTACCAACTTTTAACTCAGAAACCAATGATGTTCGCAGCTAATGTTTCAGAAGACGACTTAGCAACAGGAAATGAATATGTTGAAAGAGTAAAAGATTATGCAGCTAACTTAGGAGCGGAAGTAGTAGTAGTATCTGCAAGAGTTGAATCTGAGTTACAAGAGATGGAAGACGAGGACAAGAAAGAGTTCTTAGAAGCTTTAGGAGTAGAAGAACCAGGATTAAACAGATTGATAAGAGCTGGATTTAAGTTATTAGGACTACAAACTTATTTCACGGCTGGAGTTAAAGAAGTAAGAGCTTGGACTATAAGAATCGGAGATACAGCACCAAAGGCAGCTGGAGAGATTCATACAGATTTCGAAAGAGGATTTATTAGAGCGAAAGTTGTAGGATATGAAGATTTCATAAAGTATTCTGGATGGAAAGGAGCTCAAGAAGCAGGAGTTCTTAGACTAGAAGGGAAAGAGTACATCGTTAAAGATGGAGACTTAATGGAGTTTTTATTTAACGTATAAAATTATAAAAGGTTGTTAAGAAAAATTACTTGACAACCTCTAAAAAAACTAGTAAAATATTAAGGTATTGTAATTATAAGGAGGATAACATTGATAATAAAGCTTAGTGAAATTATTAATGAATCAGAGGTTACCTTTGATTATGTTGAAAAAACTATAGATTCTATAGATACTCCAGAAGGTGTAACTATTAGAGGAAGAGCTTTTAAAGACGATAATGGTTATGTAGTTGAAGGATCTTATAGAACAGTACTAAGGTTAGAATGTGTTAGATGTCTTACGGAGATAGAGCCTTTAATCCAAGGAGATTTTAGAGCAGAATATCTAGATCCAAAAGAGTATTCTAAGTATACTTCAAGCCTGAAGCCAGAGGAAGAGTTTGGTGATAAACACTTTGAAGAAGCTTTAAATAGCGAGATAAATATCTCTGATCTGGTAAGAGAATATATAATACTTGATTTGTCACAATATGAGGCATGTCTTCCAGAGTGTTCAGATACTTCTGAAGTAGAAAAATACTCGAAAGATGACGTTGACCCTAGGTGGCAGCAATTATTAGACATAAAATTTTAAATTTTTAAATATGATTGTATTAGGAGGGAAACTAAGATGGCAGTACCTAAGAAGAAAACTTCAAAAGCTAAGAAAAACATGAGAAGATCTCACCACGCATTAACAGGTTCTACTTTAGCAACTTGTGACAAATGTGGATCACCAAGAAGACCACACAGAATTTGTCTTGCATGTGGAGATTACAACGGAAAGCAAGTATTAGCTACAGAAGTAGAGTAATATCTTATAAAAAAAAGCGGGATAGTTAAATCTTGCTTTTTTTTATTTCTTAAAATATGCTATAATAGTTAATAATTATATATATATATTGAGGAGAAATTATGAGAATCGCTTTAGATGCCATGGGTGGAGATTTTGCACCTCTTGAAACAGTTAAGGGAGCAGTTCAAGCTTTAGAGGAATTACAAAATTTGACTGTGATTTTAGTTGGACAGAAAGAAAAAATAGAAGAAGAGTTAAAGAAATATACATACGATAAAAACAGAGTAGAGATTTTTGATGCGAGAGAAGTTATAGAGATGACAGATGATCCTATGACGGCAGTTCGAACAAAAAAAGATGCCTCTATGAATAGAATGTTAGAGCTAGTTAAATCAGGAGAGGCTCAAGCATCGGTATCAGCAGGAAATACAGGTGCACTAATAAGTGCAAGTCAATTGAAGTTGAGAAGGATAAAAGGTGTTTTAAGACCAGCTATTACGACGATATTCCCTAGTAAAAAAAGAGATATAGTTTTAATGGATGTTGGAGCTAATGCTGATTGTAGACCGGAGTTTGTAAATCAGTTCGCAACAATGGGTTCTCTTTATTATGAAGAGATGTTTGGAGTAAGCAATCCAAAAGTTGGATTATTAAATATTGGAACAGAAGAGGGAAAGGGAAATGAAATCACCAGAGAAGCCTTCAATTTGTTGAAAAATAATAACGATATTAATTTTGCTGGGAATATAGAGAGTAGAGAGATGATGGATGGAGAAGTAGATGTCATTGTCGCGGATGGATTCACAGGAAATATGGTACTAAAAACAGCTGAAGGAACGGCCAAATTTATATTTTCTATTTTGAAAGAGGAGATAGGAAAAAGTCTTTTAGGAAAAATAGGAGCACTTTTATTGATGCCTATTTTAAAAAAATTGAAAACCAAATTAGATTCTTCAGAATATGGTGGAGCACTATTTTTAGGTATAAATGGAATATCGATAAAGGCTCACGGAAATTCGTCGGCGAAAGGGATTAAAAATGCTTTAAAGGTTGCCAATAAGTTTGCAGAAGACAAATTTATAGATAGATTAACAGAGGTTATGAAACAAAGCGAAGGAGGAAACAATGAAGCTTAAAAATGTAGGTATAATAGGATTAGGAACTTATGTTCCAGAGAATGTAATGACAAATTTTGATTTTGAAAAAATTATAGATACAACAGATGAGTGGATTAGAACTAGAACTGGTATAGAAGAAAGAAGATTTGCTAGTGAAACTCAAGCTACATCTGATTTAGGAGCTGAGGCAGCAAAAGTAGCTTTAGAAAAAGCAGGAGTTCCTGTAGAAGATATAGATATGATAATTTTAGCAACAACTACGCCTGATTATCCAATTCAAAGTACGGCTTGTGTTGTTCAAGAGTTAATAGGTGCTGTAAATGCTGCGGCAGTAGATATAAATGCGGCTTGTAGTGGATTTGTATATGCTTTAACTATGGCAAAAGCATTAGTTGTATCAGGAATGAATAAAAAAGTTTTAGTTATAGGTGCAGAAGTTCTTTCGAAGTGTGTAGATATGCAAGATCGAAATACTTGTGTATTATTTGGTGATGGAGCAGCAGCAGCAGTTGTAGCAGAAGTAGAAGATGGATATGGAATGATATCACAATTCTTAGGAGCAGAAGCGGATGTGAAAGGTGCATTAAGAACTCCAGCAGGAGGAACTAGAAAACCTTTAAGTCAAGAAGTTTTAGAAGAGAGATCAAACTTCTTACAAATGAAAGGGCAAGATGTATTTAAATTTGCGGTTAAAGCTTTACCAAAGGCAACTTTAGAAGCTTTAGAAGCAGCGGGATTAACTCCAAGCGATTTAGACATGGTATTCCCACATCAAGCTAATAGTAGAATAATAGAAGCAGCATCAAAAAGATTAGAGATTCCAATGGAAAAGTTCTATTTAAACTTAAATAAATATGGAAATACATCATCTGCATCAATCGGGTTAGCGTTAGGAGAAGCATTGGAAAAAGGTCTTGTAAAAAAGGGAGATACAATAGCTTTAACTGGATTTGGAGCGGGGTTAACGTACGCTTCTATGATATTAAAATGGTCTTACTAAATTTAAAATTGACATAAGAAAAAGAATATGGTATATTAAAAAAACATGTGTTATTTATAAAAAAAGGAGTTAATATGAGTAAAATAGCTTTTGTTTTTCCAGGACAAGGAACGCAATATGTTGGAATGGGAAAAGAACTTTATGAGAATAACGATTTAGCTAAAAGTGAGTTTGATAAAATATTTTCTAGCTTAGATTTTGATTTAAAAAAAGTGATGTTTGAAGGTAGTGAAGAGGAGTTAAAAGATACTAAAAATACTCAACCAGCTATCGTTGCAATGAGCTTAGTTTTAGAGAAACTACTAAGAGAGAAAGGTATTGTACCAAATTTCGTAGCAGGACACTCTGTAGGAGAGTATGCAGCTGTTGGGTCAGCTGGATTTTTATCAATGGAGGATGCAGTAAAGTTAACATCTTTAAGAGGAGCGGCTATGAGTAAAGTGTCAGCTGAGGTAGCTGGAACTATGGCAGCGATATTAGGACTTGATTCAGATGTAATAGTTGAGACTTTAAAGGGTGTAGCTGGGGTTGTTGAGGCAGTAAACTTCAATGAACCGAAACAAACTGTAATAGCTGGAGAAAAGGAAGCTATAGGAAGTGCTTGTATAGTATTAAAGGAAGCAGGAGCAAGAAGAGCTATGGAGTTAGCTGTTTCAGGACCATTCCATTCAAGTCTAATGAAGCCGGCAGGAGAGATTTTAAAAGAAGCGTTAGAAGGATTCGAATTTAAGAATTCAGAAGTAGTTTTAATCGCTAATACAACAGCTAAAGAGATAACTTCGGTTGAAGACTTAAAAGATGAACTGTATAGACAAAGCTTTGGACCTGTAAAATGGGTAGACACAATTACAACATTAAAAGCAGCAGGTGTAACAAAGATATATGAGATTGGACCAGGAAAAGTATTGAATGGTTTAATCAAAAAAATCGATAAAGAGATCGAAGTGATCAATATCGAAAAGCTTTCAGATTTAGTGTAATCTAAAAGATTATAAAACTTGAAAAAATATATTAAATTTGCTAATATATTAATATAAATAATAAAAAAATCAGGAGGAAAACATATGTTAGATAAAATAAGAGAAATAGTTGTAGAGCAATTAGGAGTAGACGCAGATCAAGTAACTTTAGAAGCGAACTTCGTTGAGGATTTAGGAGCGGATTCATTAGATACAGTTGAATTAATAATGGCTTTCGAAGAGGAGTTCGACGTAGAAATTCCTGATACAGATGCAGAAAAAATAAAAACTGTACAAGATGTTGTAAACTACATTGAGGCAAATAAGTAAGATAAATTTAAAGGGGTATGAAAGTACCCCTTTAGTTATATTTTTTGGAAAAATAACAAAGAGGTGGATAGGATAATGAGAAGAGTAGTTGTAACAGGAGTTGGTTTAATAACTTCACTAGGAACTGGAACGGAAAAATCTTGGGATGCTATAAAAGCTGGTAAATGTGGAATAAATGAGATTAAATCTTTCGATACAACAGAGAGTGCCGTTAAGATAGCAGGAGAGGTTACTGATTTTGATCCAACAGAATTTGGAATCGAAAAGAAAGAGGTAAAAAAATTAGCAAGAAATACTCAGTTTGCTATTGCCGCTACAAAAATGGCATTAGAAGACTCAGGACTTGTTATAGATGAAAATAACGCAACTAAAGTTGGAACAATTGTATCGTCTGGAATCGGAGGAATCGAAGTTTTTGAGGAGCAATATGGAACAATGCTAGAAAAAGGAACTAGAAGAATATCTCCGTTTACAATTCCAGCTATGATTAATAACATGGCTTCAGGAAACGTAGGAATATACTTTGGAGCTAAGGGTCCAAATAAAGCTGTAGTAACAGCGTGTGCAGCAGGAACTCATTCAATAGGAGATTCATTTGAGATGATTAGATCTGGTAAAACAGATGCTATGATAACAGGTGGAACAGAAGCTTGTATAACAAAGTTTGCTATAAATGCATTTGCAAATATGAAAGCTTTATCTACAAGAAATGACGATCCACAAAGAGCTTCAAGACCATTTACAGCTGATAGAGATGGATTTGTAATGGGAGAGGGAGCAGGAATTCTTATTTTAGAAGAGTTAGAATCAGCAAAAGCTAGAGGAGCAAAAATCTATGCTGAAGTTGTAGGATACGGAGAAACTTGTGATGCTTACCATATAACTTCACCAGCAGAAGGTGGAGAAGGAGCTGTAAGAGCTTTTGTAATGGCTATGGAACAAGGAGATATTAAACCTGAAGAGGTTGGATATATCAATGCACATGGAACATCAACACCAGCAAACGATAGAAATGAAACAGCGGCGATAAAAGATGCATTCGGTGATGCGGCTTACACTATGAACATATCTTCAACAAAAGGAGCTACAGGGCATGGTTTAGGAGCAGCAGGAGGAATTGAAGGAGTTATCTTAGCGTTATCGATTGCTGAAGGAGTAGTACCTCCAACAATAAATCAAGATAATCCAGATCCGGCTTTAGATTTGAATTACACTCCAAACGAAATGATAAAAAGAGATATCGAAGTTGGAATGTCAAGTTCATTAGGATTTGGTGGACATAATGCTGTAATAGCAATGAGAAAATATAAATAGTAAATAAAGGGAGAGAGATAAGTGAAAAAATCATATCTAGAATTAGAAGATAAAATAGGATACAACTTTAAAAATAAAGACCTATTAAAAAATGCACTTATCCATAGATCTTTCGGAAATGAACACGCTAAATATAGAAAATTAAACAATGAAAGACTAGAGCTGCTAGGTGATGCAGTTCTAGATCTTATCGTTACAGAGCATTTATACAAGACGTATCCAAATGCACTAGAGGGAGATTTAGCAAAACTGAAAGCTATGGTAGTTAGTGAACCTGTATTAGCAAAAATATCTAAAACATTAGATTTTGGACAATACTTAATGTTAAGTAAAGGTGAAGAGTTAACTGGTGGAAGAGAAAGAAACTCTATATTAGGAGATGTATTTGAGGCAATATTAGGAGCGATATATTTAGATTCTGATTTTGTAACAACAAAAGATATAGCTATGAAATATTTAAGACATCCAATTGAGCATGTAAATGAAAATGAGGATATTTTAGATTTTAAAACAATTTTACAAGAGTATAGTCAAAAAGAATATAAAATAATACCAACATATCAAGTTGTAAGTGAAGCAGGACCAGACCACTTAAAAGTTTTTGAGGTTGTTGCAATTATAAAAGATGATTTAAAAGGATATGGAAAAGGGAAAAATAAAAAAAGTGCCGAGCAATCTGCAGCAAAAGATATCTGCAAAAAGTTAGGAGTAAAACTTTATGAAACACTATAATATTCCAATCTTTATAAGTCATTTTGGGTGCCCAAATGATTGTGTTTTTTGTAATCAGAAAAAGATTAATGGTAGAGAAACAGATGTAACTACAGATGATATAAAAAATATAATTGAAACATACTTAAAAACTCTTCCAAAAAAATCCAAGAAAGAGGTGGCTTTTTTTGGTGGAACTTTTACAGGAATTTCTATAAAATTACAAGAAGAATATCTATCTGTAGTTTATGAATATATAAAAAATGGATTAGTTGATGGAATTAGACTTTCTACTAGACCAGATTATATAGATGAAGAGATAGTTAAGATGCTGAAAAAATATGGAGTTACGACTGTAGAGTTAGGAGTTCAATCTTTAGACGAAAATGTATTGAAACAAACACATAGGTTTTATCCGATGGAAAAAGTTTATACAGCTTCAAAATTGATAAAAGATGCAGAAATTGAATTAGGAATCCAGTTGATGTTGGGATTACCAGGATCGACAGATGAGAGTGACTATATAAGTGCTGTAAAAACAGTAGGATTAGAACCAGATATAGCTAGAATATATCCGACTCTAGTTATAAAAGAAACTGAGATGGCTGATATGTTTAAAGCAGGTACCTACACACCATTAACACTAGGTGAGGCAGTAAAAAGATGTAAAAAAATATATTCATTATTAGATTATAATGATATTAATATAGTAAGAGTTGGATTGCAACCGACGGATGATTTAAATGACGACGAAAATGTTTTAGGGGGACCTTTCCATCCAGCTTTTAGAGAGCTTGTAGTTGGAGAGATATATTATGATTTTCTAAAAAGTATATTAGAAATAGAAAAAAAATTGGATGTAGAAACTAATGAAAGGAATGTTTCCAGAATTGTTGGTATAAATAAGGTCAATAAAGAGAAGTTAGGAAAAGATTTTAAGATTAAAATAAACAATACATTAGAGGTAGATACAATTAAAGTAAATGAAGTGATTTACCCGTGGAAACAGGTTCTTAGGGGAGAGATAGATGAACCAGGTAGTAATAAATACCAATAGATTTAAAACAAGAGCAGCAGTTTTAGAAAATGGAAAAGTTATGGAAGTTCATATCGAAAGAGAGGGCGAAGGAACTTTAAATGGAAATATCTATAAAGGGAAAGTGGCAAATGTTCTTCCTGGAATGGAGTCAGCTTTTGTTAATGTTGGATTAGAGAAAAATGGATTTTTATATGTTAAGGATTTGAGAGATTTTGAAGAGAAGTATTTAACTGGGATAGTAAATAGTATAAAACCTATAGAAGAACTTTTAAATGTAGGGGATGAAGTTGTAGTCCAAGTTTTAAGTGATCCTAGAGGAAGTAAAGGAGCGAGAGTAACAACTCACTATACGATTCCTGGTAAATTTTTGGTTTTAATGCCAAATAACAATCATATCGCTATTTCGAAAAAGATAAAGGATGAGATTGAAAGAGAACGTTTAGAGAAGCTTTTTTCTGAGATAGTTCCTGAAGGAATGGGTGTTATAATAAGAACGGCCGCTGAAGGAAAAAGTATATACCATTTTGAAAAAGAGTTGCAATATCTGATAAAGAAATGGGAAGAAATAGAGATTAAAATAAAAGAAGCAAAACCAGGTGAACTTTTATATAAAGATAATGGAATAGTTAGTAAAGTTTTAAGAGATATAATAGGTAATGACATAGATGAGATAATTGTAGATAATGAGGATGTATACTGGGAGATTATCGATTATGTGAGAGCTTTTAGTGAAGGCATTCCGAAGATGAAGATTAAACTCTATACTGAAAAAGAGGAGATTTTCTATAAATATGGTATTCAAAAAGAGATAGAGAAATCTCTTGAAGTTACGACAATGCTAGAGTGTGGAGGTTCTATAGTTATAGAGAAAACAGAAGCTTTGGTAAGTGTAGACGTGAATACAGGTAAAAATATTGGAAGCATGAATTTAGAAGAAACTGTTGTTAAAACAAATATAGAGGCTGCAGAGGAGATTGCAAGACAGCTTCGTATAAGAAATTTAAGTGGAATTATAATAATAGATTTCATAGATATGAAAGTAGAAGAGGATAAGGTAAAAGTTTTAAAAGTGTTGGAGGAAAATTTAGCCAAAGATAGAGTTAAAACAAATATTATTCATTTCACAGATTTAGGATTAGTTGAAATGACAAGAAAAAGATTGGGTAAACCATTATCTTATTATTTCCAAGATGAATGTCCTATGTGTAAAGGAACAGGAAAGATAAAGGGTAGTAGAGCTATTGTAGAAAATATAATAAAAGAGCTTAAAGAGATTGTAGACGAGAAAGATATAAAAAAAGTTAAAATTATAACAAAAGAAACAGTGAAAGAGAAGATAGAGAGTATATATCTAGATTTTATAAAAGCTCTTTTACAAAAATCAGGAAAAAGTATAGAGATAAGTACTAAGAATAGAGATTCTTTAAAAGATTATGAGATAATATTGGAAAGTTAGGTGTAAAGATGAAGTTGGCTTTATATTCAGGAACATTTGATCCTATTACAAAAGGGCATTCTGAGATAATAAAAAGAGCAAGTAAAATGTGTGATAAATTAATTGTAGCAGTATTGAATAACAGTTCTAAAAAAACTATGTTTACTTTAGAAGAGCGTAAAGAGATGGTTCAAGAGGTATTGAAAGATATTGAGAATATAGAAGTAGTAGATCATAGTGGCCTTTTAGCAAATTATATGAAAGAGATAGGATGTAATTATATAATTAGAGGCCTTAGAGCTGTAACTGATTATGAATATGAGTTATCACTTGCCTATGGGAACTATGATATATCTGAAGGAGAGATAGAGACAATTTTTATTCCATCATCTAAGGAATATCTATATGTAAGTTCATCTATAGTTAGAGAGTTGGCTTTGTATGATGGGAAACTAGATAATTATTTAGATGAAAATGTAATTGAGAGGATAAAAAAAAGGGTTAAGGAGTAGTTCGGTTATGGCAAAGGCAAAAAGTTTTTACGTTTGTAGTGAATGTGGATATAAAACTATAAAGTGGATGGGTAAGTGTGAAGGTTGTGGAGAATGGGGCACATTTGATGAGGAGATAGAGGTATCTCCAATTGCAGCTAAAAGTATAAAATCTTCAGCTAGCTCACTTCAAAATCTTCAAGACAAAGTAGTTTCCTTTGCTAATGTTCAAATAGAAAAAAACTTTAGATATAAAACTAAGATATCTGAATTTGATAGAATATTGGGTGGAGGTCTTGTTAAAGGAGAGGTTGTTTTGATAACTGGAAATCCAGGAATTGGAAAATCAACATTATTACTTCAAACAGCTAAGGAGTATACAGAGTATGGAGATGTTCTGTATGTATCTGGAGAGGAATCACCTGCTCAGATAAAATCAAGAGGAGAGAGATTAGGTATTTATTCTGAAAATTTATATTTGATGTCAGAAACTGATATTCAGAGTATATATGAGTATGTTATTACAAAAAAACCAAAAATAGTTATTGTTGATTCTATACAAACACTGTATAATTCAGAGGTGGATTCTATTCCAGGAACTCCAACTCAAATAAGGGAATGTACTTTGAAAATAATAGAGCTTGCTAAGAAAAATGAAGTGTCATTTTTTATAGTGGGTCATATAACGAAAGATGGAAAAGTTGCAGGACCAAAACTATTGGAGCATATGGTTGATGCGGTGTTTCATTTTGAAGGAGAAGAGGGATTATTCTATAGAATTTTGAGAAGTTTGAAGAATAGATTTGGATCTACAAATGAATTAGCTGTTTTTAGTATGGAGGACACAGGTATACATGAAGTAAAAAATTCATCAGAGTTTTTCCTGAGTGAAAGAGATGAGAAAAATATAGGTAGTATGGTAGTTCCTGTATTAGAAGGAACGAAAGTATTTTTATTAGAGATTCAGACTTTGTTGACAGATTGTACAATAGGAATTCCTAAAAGAATTGTTCAAGGGTTTGACAGAAATAGAATGCAAATTTTGACGGCAATCGCAGAAAAAAGAATGGGAATGAATTTAGGAATGAAGGATCTTTTTATCAATATTCCAGGTGGACTTTCAATAAATGATCCAGCAGCAGACTTAGGTGCTTTAATATCAATAGTTTCTTTATATAGAAATGTAGCTATAAGCCAGAAAATAGCAGCTATCGGTGAATTGGGATTAAGAGGAGAGATTAGAAAAGCATTTTTCATAGATAGAAGACTAAGAGAGTTAGAGAAGTTAGGATTCAAAGGTGTATATGTGCCTGAAGCTAATAGAAAAGAGATTGAAAAAAATAGTTATAAATTAAAAATAATATATTTAAAAAATTTAGAAGAATTTTTAGAGAGGATGAGTAAAGATGAATAACCCAGAATTCTTAGAGATTCTTTCTCTGTTGGCTCCAGGGACAAAGTTAAGAGAGGGGATCTATAATGTTTTAGATGGTGAAATGGGAGCGCTTATAGTTGTTGGCTTAGATCCAGAGGTTCAAAAAATAATGGATGGTGGGTTTGAAATAAATTGTGAATATACACCTGAAAAATTGTTTGAATTATGTAAAATGGATGGAGCTATAATTTTAGACTCTGATATCACAAAGATACACTCGGCTAATGTTCATTTACAACCGAGTATGAGATTTTCAACTAATGAAAGTGGAACAAGACACAGAACAGCTCAAAGAGTTGCAAAGCAAACAGATAAGTTAGTCATAGCAGTGTCAGAAAGAAAAAAAGTTGTAACAATTTATAAAGGTGAGATGAAACACAGACTTAGAAGCACAACAGATCTTATGGGAGAAGCATCACAAGGATTAAATACTTTAGAGCGTTATCGTTTTGTATTAGATAAAGCGTTAGGGAATTTAACTATTCTTGAATTAGATGATTTAGTAACGCTTTATGAGGTTACAGTTGTTCTTCAAAGATTTGAAAAGGTAACAAGAATTTTCCAAGAGATGAATAACTATATGACAGAGTTAGGTGTAGATGGAAGACTTGTAAAATTACATCTTAATGATTTAATTCAAGATATAGAAAGTGAGAAAGAGGATTTCCTTAGAGATTATTGGAACTATTCTAATGCACCGTTTGATCTAGAGGAGATAACAGATAGACTTTCTAAGCTAACAGATGATGAATTGAAAGAACTTGAAAAGTTATCAGCAGTATTAGATTATGGAAAAACTTATTCTGCTTTAGGAAACAGAGTAACGCCAAAGGGATATAGAATTCTAGATAAAATAACTAAATTAACTAAGAGAGATATAGAGAAAATAGTTAATAATTATGGAAATTTATCTAAAGTACAAGAGGCTTCGATAGAAGAACTGTTAGAAATTAAAGGGATTAGTAAGTTTAAAATAAAAGCAATTCAAACAGGATTAAAAAGATTGAAAGTAACTGTTGAACTTGAAAAATAAAAAAATCTACTTGAAAAAAGTAGATTTTTTTTTATTTATATGATAATATGCCTTTTATAGGGGGATACCCTATAAAAGGCATATATAGGAGGAGTTTGATGTCAGAAGAGTGTCCAAATAAATTGTGTGGTGACAAGAAAAAAATGATAGCTAGAGCTAATAGAATAGAGGGGCAGATAAGAGGTATAAAAAGAATGATTGAAGAAGATAATTATTGTGATGATGTTCTTAATCAAATATCTTCAGCTAAGGCTGCTTTAGATGGAATAGCTAAGCTTATTTTAGAAGATCACCTAAGAAAATGTGTTGTATCCGGTATAAAAAATAACGATGAGAACAAAGTAATCGATGAATTAATATATACTTTAGGAAAAATGATGAAATAAATAGTAAATTTTTCTTTGAAATAGGTTAAGAATATGTTAAAATCTAGCTAGTATAAAGTTATTTAGGAGGGTATTAATGAGAAAAATAGTTACTTTTGTTATGTCTATGATGTTAGCAATCGGATTATTTGCAGCAAAGCCACTTAGAGTGGGAATCGTTCTTTCTACTGGAGGATTAGGAGACAAGTCGTTTAACGATGCGGCTTACAGAGGGTTAGAGCAAGCACAAAAAGATTTAGGAATTGAATTTAAATATGTAGAACCAGCTTCACCTGCAGAAGATGAAGAGTTCTTAAGAGAGTATGCAGAGGCTGGATATGATTTAATAATAGCTACTGGATTCCAAATGACAGAATCAGCTAGAACTGTAGCAGCAGATTATCAAGATGTAAAGTTCTTAATGATTGATGATGTAGTAGATTTACCAAATGTTAAATCGTTAGTTTTCAAAGAGGAAGAGGGATCTTTCTTAGTTGGAGTTATTGCTGGATTAATGACAAAAAATAATGCAGTTGGATTTGTTGGTGGAATGGAAAATCCTTTAATCAAAAAATTCGAAGTAGGATTTAAGCAAGGTGCAGAGTATGTAAAACCAGGAGTTAAATTCTTCTCAGTTTATACAACAGGACCAAATCCTTTCAATGACCCAGTTAGAGGAAAGGAAAATGCTATTTCTGAAATTAACCAAGGTGCAGATGTAATATACCATGCAGCTGGTGGAACAGGAATGGGAGTTATCGCAGCAGCAAAAGAAAAGGGAGTTTTCGCTATCGGTGTTGACTCAAACCAAGATGGAGTAGAACCAGGAACAGTTTTAACATCTATGTTAAAAAATGTTGATGTTGGAGTTTACGATACAGTTAAAGCTTTAACAAATGGAGAGTTCGTATCAGGATTATCTGTTTATGGAGCGAAAGAAAATGGAGTTGGAGTAACTGAATTCGAGTTTACAAAAGAGATAATCGGTGCTGAAAAACTTCAAAAGTTTGAAGAAATTAAAGCTAAATTGATGGCTGGAGAAATCAAAGTTAGCGATAAATAATAAAAGGGGGCTGATCAATTTGATCAGCCTTTTGTTACCTTATAGAAAAGGAGTGAATGAAATGGAAAAACTAGATAGAGTTACTCTAATAGTGTTAGATAGTGCAGGAATAGGTGCATTACCAGATGCTAAAGAGTTTGGAGATGAAGGAACGAATACTTTAGCTAATATAGCTCTTACAACAGGTGGATTAAATCTACCGAATATGGAAAAAATGGGATTAGGTAATATTGCTGAAATTCTAGGAGTAGATTCTGTTGAAAAACCTACAGGTGCTTTTGGAAAGGCTTCTGAACTATCAAAAGGAAAAGATACAACGACAGGGCACTGGGAAATAGCAGGAATAGTTCAAGAGAAAGCTTTTCCGACATATGCAAACGGATTCCCAAAAGAAACAATTGAAGCTTTTGAAAAAGCTACTGGAAGAAAAGTTCTGTGTAATCTTCCATACTCTGGAACAGATGTTTTAGATGTTTATGGTGAAGAGCAACTAGCAACAGGAGCTTGGATTGTTTATACATCAGCAGATCCAGTGTTTCAAATAGCAGCTAATGAAGAGTTAGTATCTTTAGATGAACTTTATGATGCTTGTAAAAAAGCTTTAGAAATTTGTAGTGAGATGTCTCCGGTAGCTAGAGTAATAGCAAGACCTTTTGTAGGAAAAAAAGCTGGAGAATTTTCGAGAACATCAAATAGACATGACTACTCGGTTGAACCTCCAAAAGAGAGTATGTTAGATAGAATAAAAAATTCAGAACTAGATGTAATTGGAATAGGAAAGACTAGTGATATATTTGCTGGTGTTGGTTTAACAAGAAGCAGAGGTACAAACAAAGATAATGTAGATGGTATTTTAAAAACGATAGATGAACTTAAAAAGGATACTAAAGGAATTATTTTTACAAACCTTGTTGATTTTGATATGAAATTTGGACATAGAAGAGACCCTAAGGGGTATAAATTGGCCTTAGAAGAATTTGATAACTACCTTCCTGAAATTATAGAAAATTTAAAAGAGAACGAGCTTTTAATACTGACGGCAGACCATGGATGTGATCCGACGTATAAGGGAAGTGATCACACGAGAGAGTATATTCCTGTTTTAGTATATGGTAAAAATATGAAACAGGGTGTAGATTTGGAAATATTGGAAGGATTCTCGACGATAGCCGCAACGATAGAGGAACTTTTATTAGGTAGAACTGACTTAGCAGGAAGTTTTGCTCAAAAAATAACAAAATAAAAAAGTAAAAAATAGGAGGATATGATGAGTGTACATATAGGAGCAAAGCAAGGAGAAATAGCAGAAACGGTATTGTTACCAGGAGATCCGTTAAGAGCAAAATGGATAGCAGAAACTTTTTTAGAAGATGTTTTTTGTTATAACGAAGTAAGAGGAATGTATGGATATACAGGAACTTATAAAGGGAAAAGAGTTTCAGTGCAAGGGACAGGAATGGGTGTTCCATCTATTTCTATATATGTAAATGAATTGATTAGAGAATATGGAGTTAAAAATCTTATTAGAGTTGGAACTGCAGGATCTTATAGAGAGGATGTAAAGATAAGAGACGTAATATTAGCGATGGCATCATCAACAACTTCAGGAATGAATAGACTTAGATTTGGTGGAGCAGACTATGCCCCAACTGCAGATTTTGGATTATTTATGAATGCAGCAAATGCAGCTGCAAAAAAGGGAATCTCTGTTAAAGGAGGGAATGTTTTAACGGCAGATGAGTTCTATGGTGATAATTTTGAATCTTACAAAAAATGGGCAGAATTTGGTGTTTTATGCGTTGAGATGGAAACAGCAGCTCTTTATACAATAGCTGCAAAATATAATGCTAAAGCGTTAACAATTTTAACAATCTCTGATTCATTAGTGACAGGAGAGGAAACAACATCTCAAGAAAGACAAACGACTTTAAAAGATATGATAGAAATAGCACTAGAAAGTATTGCGGAGTAATAATATGATGAAAACACTTGATGAAAAAATAATTTTAGAGTATGTAGATAAAGCTATTCTTGCAAGAGAAAAAGCTTATGCCCCATATTCAAATTTTAAAGTAGGTGCAATACTAGTAGATGAAAACGGAGAAGAGACATCGGGAGCTAATATAGAAAATGGATCTTATGGACTTTCTAATTGTGCTGAAAGAAGTGCTATCTTTGCTGCAGCGAGTAAAGGGATGAGAAAAATAAAGTTGATTGCTGTTGTGGCAGATACAACAGGTCCAGTGAGTCCTTGTGGTGCATGTAGACAGGTTATAAAAGAGTTTGCGAATGATGATACAATAATTATACTTGGAAACTTAAAAAGAGATTATAAGATAATGACTATGGAAGAGTTGTTACCTTATGGATTTGAATTATAATCAAAAATAGATTTTTAAAACAGAGTGTATATCACTCTGTTTTTTTATGGTAAAATATTGAGTTTGACAAAATGACTAGTATATTTTATTATAAAGATATATTATCTTGCGCGAAAATATGTGAAAAAATAAACAAGGAGGAATTGTATGTCAAGAGAAAATAGCAACTCAGCTTATGCATATAAAATTTTAAAAAGAAATATATTTGAATTGAATTTAAAACCTGGAAGTGAATTGAGCGAGAAAGTAATAGGGGAAAAGCTAGGAATGAGCAGAACACCTATAAGAGAGGCTTTAATATTATTAAAGCATGATCAACTTATAGAAAGTATTCCACAGAAAGGTACTTTTGTAACGAAGATTAGTGCTCAAAAAGTGTTAGAAGCAAAAGTTTTAAGAGTAGCCTTAGAAACAGCAGCATTTGAAAGAGTGGTTGAAAATTTAGATGATGAATTTGTGGAGGATTTAAGAACAAATATAAAAATGCAAAGAGTATATTGTGAAGGGAATCGTAATTATTTAGAGTTTCATAAGATGGATAATGATTTTCATAAAATGATATTTGAGAAAGCAGAGATACCAGGATTATGGGAGCTAGCATCAAATGGGACAGGACATTACCAAAGGGTAAGAGTTTTAAACGCTAAAAATAAAACAAGTGATATTTCGGTTGTAGAGGAGCATGAAGAGATTTTAGCTGCATTAGAAAAAAGGGATATAGATAAGTTGAGAGGGATGTTAGAGCACCATTTAGGAAGAACGCTATTAAAACTAAAAAAACTTGAGGCTGAAAATCCAGAATATTTCGAAGCTAAAGAAGAGGTTACGAAAGAAGATACGTTTATTCTATTGAAATAAAATTAATCTAAAAATAGTTCACAAAAAACACTTGACTTTTACAAAAAAAACAGTATACTTTAAAACAAGAAAGCACAAATGAACGGATAAAGAACGAAATGTTTATTTTCAAAAAGAATAAAAATGAAAATTTTATTTTAAAGTTTTGAAGTTCTGGGGAAAATAAAGGGAAGGTGAAAGATTTTGGAAAAATTTAGATTAGAGAGTGATTCGATAGGAACGTTACAAGTTCCAGTAGATGCTTATTATGGGGTTCAATCATTGAGAGGAAAAAATAATTTCCATATTACGGGGTATAGACTAGGAAATGATTTTATAAAAGCTTTAGCATATGTAAAAAAAGCTTCTGCAATTGCGAATTTAGAAGCAGGAGTTTTAGAGGAAGATGTTGTTACTGCTATAGTTAAAGCATCAGAAGAGATTATATCAGGGAAGTTCATGGATCAATTTATAACTGATGTTATTCAAGGTGGAGCAGGAACATCTATGAATATGAATATAAATGAAGTTATCGCAAATAGAGCTGGTGAAATATTAGGTGGTGAATTAGGAAAATATGATAAAGTTCATCCTAATGATCATGTAAATTATGGCCAATCAACAAATGATGTAATTCCAACAGCAGGTAAGTTAGCTTTACAAATGATGTCAGAAGAGTTATTGAAAAGCCTAGAGAGATTAAATTCAACATTGTTATTGAAAAGTACTGAATTTGACAATGTTATAAAGATGGGAAGAACACATTTGCAAGATGCAGTGCCAATAAGATTAGGGCAAGAGTTTAAAGCTTATGCACAGCCAGTTGTAAGAGATATAAAAAGAATAAAAATTGCGTTAGAAGATTTAAAAACAGTTAATATGGGAGCAACAGCTGTAGGAACTGGAATAAATGCGGATACAAAATATGTTGAAGATGTAGTTAGAATATTGTCAGATGTAACAAATGTTGATTTTGTTCAAGCAGATGATTTAGTTGATGGAACAAGAAATTTAGATAGTTTTGTATGGTTATCTTCAGCACTGAAAGTTACAGCAGTGAACTTGTCTAAGATGTGCAACGACTTAAGACTTATGGCTTCTGGTCCAAAGACTGGTTTAGCAGAGATAAACTTACCACAACAGCAACCAGGTTCGTCAATTATGCCAGGAAAAGTAAATCCAGTTATACCAGAGGTTATGAATCAAGTTTGTTTCCAAATCTTTGGAAATGATCAAACAGTAACTAAAGCAGCAGAAGCTGGACAATTGGAATTGAATGTATTTGAACCAGTATTGTTCTTTAATTTATTCCAATCAATTGAGATATTAAAAAATGGAGTGAATACTCTAATTGATAACTGCTTAGTTGGAATAACTGCAAATAAAGAAAGATGTCAACAATTAGTTGATATGAGTGTTGGAACGATAACAGCATTAAATCCACATATAGGATATAAAAATGCAGCTGATATAGCTAAAACATCTATAAAAACAGGTATTTCTGTGGTAGACCTAATATTAGAAAGAAAGTTATTAACAAAAGAGGAATTAGATATAATTTTAAATCCGTTTGAAATGACAAAACCAGGAATTCCAGGAAAAAGTTTATTAAAAAATAGATAAAAATATATAAGAAAAGAGGCTAGATTTTAGCCTCTTTTTTCTATTTTTGGTAAACGTCAAGTTTGTTATATGGAATCTCGATTCCTTCTTGATCGAATTTCTTTTTAACAAGTTCTTGTAAATCGAAAAATACATCCCAATAGTGCTCTTTTTTAGCCCAAACTCTCATTGTAAAATCAAGAGAACTAGAGTTATGCTTGCTTAGTCTAACAAAGATATCTTTTTCTTGAAGTATCAGTTTATGTTCTTTAGCTATTTGAGTAAGAATCTCTTTTACTTTATCGATTGATGTGTCATAAGAAACAGAGAATACAGAATCTACTCTTCTTTCATTGTTAGCTCCAGCATTTATAATAACCTCTCCTGAAAGTTTACCGTTAGGAACAACAACAAATTTATTGTCCACAGTATGTAAAACAGTATAAAGGAAAGTGATTCTTTGAACGATACCTTCAACGCCACAAGTTACAATATAGTCTCCTTTAGTAAAGTATCTAGAGGCAAGTATTTGCATTCCACCAGCAAGATCAGATAAACTTCCTTTAAGAGCAAGTCCGATACCGATACCGATAGATCCAAGAAGAGCAATAATTGATGTCATTTCAATACCTAGAATTTGAATAACATTTAACCCGTAGAAAATAATTATTATGATATTTAAGAATGACTCTAAAAAATGAATAAGAAGTTCATCTAATTTTTTTAGAGCTAAAAATTTGTTGAAGGCCTTCATTAAGAAGCCTTTAACTGGTTTGTAAGTAGTCCATAAGATGGCTAGAAAGATTACTTTTTTAATGAAAATAGGAGCTGACTTAGCTATTGCAGCTGTAAATTCATTAATAAAAGTTGCTAATGTTTGTTCCATTTGGAAAAACCTCCTTAAAATAAATGTTATAAATTAATTTTTTACCACCATTTTTTCTTTTTGAAGAAAACAGCGGTTCCTAAAATTATAAGACCCATAATACTTAAAAGTGTGAAGTAACCATATTTCCATCCTAATTCAGGGATGTATTCGAAGTTCATTCCGTAAAGTCCTGCCAAGAATCCAAGAGGGATGAATATTGTTGAAATCATAGTTAAAACTTTCATAATTTCATTCATTCCAGTACTGATTGTAGAATGATAAAGTTGTAAAAGTTCATTTCCACGATTAAAAAGAGCATCGTTAGATTCGTTTGCTATAACGATATGATCTTGTAAGTCTCTTAAATAGATATCTGTATCCTCACCTAGATATTCTTGAATGTCAGAATCCTTAAATTTTGCTGAAACCTCTTTTAGTGGGGCTAAAGCTCTTCTGAACTTTAGAAGTTCTTTTTTTAATTCTAAAATATCGTCAAAATCTTTTTTCTTAGGATCGGTAGTAACCTTACTTTCTAAGTCGTCAATTCTCTCTTCTAAATCTTCGATGATTAAAAAATAGTTATCTACTATTCTATCAATTAAAGAGTAAGTTAAATATCCTTCTTTTTTGTTTCTTAATCTTCCGCTTCCTTTTTCTATTCTTCCTCTAATGTTGTCAAAAACATCAAATGGATTTTCTTGGAAAGTAATTAGCAAGTTTGAGAATAATATAAATGAAACTTGCTCATACTCATATTTGTGTTTGTCGTTAGCTGGAGAAATCATTTTTAGAGTGATAAAGATATATTCATCTCTAATTTCTAATTTTGGTCTTTGAGAACTATTAAGTAAATCTTCTAAAATTAAAGAATCAACATTGAACGCTTCTCCAATTTTTTTAATAAGATCAGTATTGTGGATACCACCAATATTTAGCCAGTTAACATGAGATGGGTGAAGCTCAACTAAAAGATTATCTTTAAAAATAAAAGTATTTTTTTTAAAAGATTCGTGGTTGTAAGTATAATGAGTTATGGGAATCTCAGTTGTAATATGACGATCGCCAGTATACAAAAGAGTTCCGGGTTGTAGTCCTATTTTTTTGTTCAAAGTGATGCCTCCTGTACCTATACTATAATAATATATTATAGTAGATATATTACTATAAGTAAAAGATAAAAACAACACATAATTAGAAGTTAATTTGAATAATTATAAAAATTGTAAAAAAAACGGAATTTATGTTAGAATAAAATTAATATATTTAATAATTTTAAGGAGATGTTATGAACTATTTTTTATTTTTAAATCATCCAAAAGGTGAGCAGGTTTATAAGGTTAGTGAAGAAAGAGAGGAGATGTTAAGAGAACATTTTAAAAGAGTAGATGTGCTGAAAACAGATGTTGTGGTAAGAGGGGAGCGTTACCAAGCCTTTGTTGATTACAGTTCTTTTTCGAATTTGGCCAATTTTGATTGTTTTAAATGTCAAGATCCATGTTGTGCAGATAATCCAACTATCTATGAGAATACAACGAGAGAATTTATTTTAGACAACATTCAAAAATATAATGAGAAAACTAAAAATATTGATATTTTATTAGAAAATGATTTTAAAATTGAAGAGATAATAGAAAGCATAAAAAAAGATGATTGTCTTGTTCCTGATGAGTTAGTTGAAAATGAAGTGTCATTATGTACGTGCTCTTTTAAACCTTCAAATGAATCGGTATTATGCTCTTTACATTCTATATGTTTAGAAAATAATTTAGGAGCAAAAGAGATTGTAGAAAAAAAACCTTTGGTTTGTAGTTTGTGGCCTATAGATATAATTTCAGAAGAGGATAAGTCCGTATTGTATATAACAGTACCTGATGATTTCACAACTGGATTTACAATAGAAGATTACTATGATACGCCATGCATAAACAAAGAGTTGTCAATGAGCTCTTCATTTAGAAGAAAAAATCCTGAAGGATTTTTAGAAGAGGAATATGTTCCTCTGATAATGGCATATGGTGAAACTTTAAAATACAGTTTAGGTGAAAAATTTTACTTAGATGTTTTAAAAAAATTAGTGGAAGAAAACCTTGTATATGCTGAGGAGTTAAGTATAAAAGAAAAACAAATTTTAAAAAAATAAAAAAAGTTGTTGACCTATTTTAAAATTTATGGTACTATAATTTTTGTCAGCGGGAAACACCGCCGACAAGAATTATGGAAAAGGACATTAACAA
>NZ_JTLI01000066.1 GCF_000799075.1 Cetobacterium sp. ZOR0034 | reverse complement strand
GCATAGCTCAGTTGGGAGAGCACCTGCCTTACAAGCAGGGGGTCACTGGTTCAAGTCCAGTTGTTTCCACCATATATGAACTTTAAAGCACTTAGGTGCTTTTTTTTATTTTATTTGTTGTATTGAAAATTAATCCGTAGAAAATAAAAAAGGGTATATACATTTGATATGCCCTTTTTATAACTGTTTTTTTAAAAGATTAGTTGTATCTAACTTATATGATTCTTTATTGTTAAGAAAATTTATGACATCCTCTGTTAAATCCACACCACCATATATTGTAGCACTTTTTTCAATAACCATTTCTAGGTTCTTTTGTTTCCCAATTAGGATGGCAACTGAATCAATTTCAAACTTGATATCATATATAAAATTTTGTTGTTCCTCTTGAAAATTCCTTTCAGAAATCTCGATTTTATCCTGAAATTGTTTTTTTAAATCTAACAATTTCTTTTTGTCCTCTTCAGTAATTTTTGATTTTGATTTTATAACTTTTTCCTGCTCTAATAAACTTTGTCTTAGACCCTCAATTTCAGAATTTAGTTCTAATCTTTTATTTTCAAGTTTCTCTTCCATCTCATAACGCTTGTTGTATTGGCTAAAAATATATTCAGAGTCAATAACTCCTATATTAAGTGCAAAAGCTGAAGTGGTCATAAAAAGCAATAGAAATAAAACGTTCATACAATTACTCCTTTTTGTGGAATTTTATTCTTATTATACCTTATTTTGACAATATTTGATATAATATTTAAAAGAAAAATAAAAAGAGGATGGGTAGATGAATAAGAAACTAAAGATATTTTTACTTTTAATGCAAATATTAGGAATCGGACTTTCTTTATATTATAAAAAATTTTTATTGACTGTGGCTGTTGCACTGATGCTGATATTTAATTTATATGTATTTTTTAAATGGAAAAAAATAAAGATGAAAAATAATTTTATTTTGAGATCTTTCATAGTATCAGATGTTATTTTATTTTGTTTTTTTATACTGATGTTCAGAATGGTTCAAATACAACTTTTTGATTCTGAAAGTTATAAAGAGGCAATAAATAAACAGGTAAATGTTGAGAGAAAAGAGGGTGGAGAAAGAGGAAATATATATGACTCAAAAGGGAAAGGCTTGGCATATAGTATAAATATGTATGAGTTATCTGTTGATCCAAAAAGATTCATAAAATCAGAGAATGCACCAGAAGCATTAAGAGAGCTTATAAGCAAAAAATATATAAAAGAGAATTACAAACCACTTTTAAGTACTATAAATAAATTGGGGAAAGAAGAGAGAGTATATAAAAGATTAAATAGAAATATAGATGATGTTGAAAAAAAAGAGATTGAAAGTATTTTGGAGAAGTACAAAATAAAAGGAAAAAATATTATATTTTTAACGGGAAGAAAAGAGAGAAGATATTATAAAGCTGATCAATATTTCTTTTTAGTTGGAAATATAGGATTTAAAAAAGGTACAGAAAAAGAGGGTGTTTTTGGAATAGAGCTTTTCTATGAAAATTATTTAAAAGGTGATAGAAGTTCAAAAATAATTCCAAGTATAAGAAGCTTAGGGGTCGGATTACCTACTGCAGGAGCAAGAACGAAAGTTAATTTAAATGGAATGGATTTACATCTAACTATAGATAATGATTTACAGTATATTCTTGATGATGAAATGGAAAAACAGTTTAAAAAAACTAATTCAGAAGAAGCTTATGCTATAATGATGGATCCAAATACAGGAAAAGTTTTGGCGACTTCATTTTTTAGAAAAAATAAAAAAGCTGTGACAAATCCAATTTTCCAATCTCAATTAGAACCAGGGTCTATATTTAAACCTTTAATAATAGCAGCAGCTTTAGAAGAGAAAAAAATAAAAAAGACTACAAAATTTGATATAGGAGATGGAACTTTTAGGAGACATGGTCACACGATTAAAGAGAGTAGTAGAAGCGTAAAGGGGATTTTAACAACAGAGGAAGTATTAAAAAAATCAAGTAATATTGGTATGGTTTTAATGGCGGATATGTTTACAAACGATGAATTTGATAGCTATTTAGAAAAATTTGGATTATATAATAAAACTGGGGTAGATTATCCTTACGAACAAACACCAAAAAGAGAGGCAGTTAGACGTTGGAATGGATTAAAAAAGAGTACGATGAGCTTTGGACAAGGAATAGCTGTTACACCAATTCAGATGATAACAGCATTTTCAGCGGTTGTAAATGGTGGTGTGATGTATCAACCATATATAGTTGAAAAAATTACAGATAAGGATGGACTTGTTGTTAGGAGAAACTTACCTGTAAGTAAGGGAAAGATAATTAGTGAAACTGTGTCAAAAGAGATGAGAGATATGATGGAATCAGCCGTAGAAGATGGGACGGTAAAAAAGGGTGGTGTAGATGGTTATAGAATTGGTGGAAAGACTGGGACTGCTCAATTTAGTGAAAGAGGAAGATATGTAAAGAATGAATATCTATCATCTGTTATTGGTTTTTTCCCGGTTGAAAAGCCACAGTATATAATGTTAGCAATGTTTTTCAAACCTCAAGGGAATATTTTATATGATAAATTTGGAGGAACAGCAGCAGCTCCAGTGCTAGGAGAGGTTATAAAAAAGATAACGAAATTAAAAAGTATATCTCCAAAAAATATAGATAAAATTAGAGTAGCAGGAAAAACAAGTTTAAAGAGCGTTGCTAATCACGAAGAGTTAGTTTTAATGCCGGATTTAAAAGGTCTTAGTGGTAGAGACGTTATTGAGATATTCGAGGGTAGTAATATTGAGGTTGAGCTAATAGGAGCGGGTGTGGTTGTTGAGCAAAGTATTCAGGCTCAAAAAGAGCTGACGGATATAAAAAAGATAAAAATAAAATTAAACTAGGAGAAAAAGTAATGAGATATTTTAGTATCTATATAGAAAAGACTAATGATTTCTATACTTATGCCAGTGAAGATGAAAATATAAAAATTGGAGATAGAGTTCTAGTATCTTTTAGAAATAAAGATAAGGTTGGGCTTGTTGTAGAGGAAGAGATAGGGAAAGAGTATTCGTTCAAAGTTTTAGCAATAAAGAGAGTTTTATATGAAGAGTTAAGTTTTTCGAAAAGTTTTATAGAGCTTTTGTTGTGGATTAAAGATTATTATATGAGTTCTTTTGATCAAGTTTTTTCTACGGCCGTTCCAGCGGGAATAAAAATAAAGTATGAGGATATCTATAGAATAAATATAGAAAAAAAGAGTTTGTTAGTTGATGATTTATTACAATATTTTTATGATAGATTAAAGTTTAGAAAAAAAACTTTGGTAGATAAATTTTCTAAAGAAAAAATCACTGAGTTTCTTGAAGAGGGTTATCTAGAATTAAGAGATAACTGGTATGAATTGAATAGAGAAAAGAACTTAGACAGGGATTTAGAAAACTATTTTATAGCAAGAGAAGAGATCGGTAAACTAACCTTAGAGAAAAAATTTGATAAAAAAATAATAGAGAAGCATTTAAAAGAAAAAAATATCTTTTTTGAGAGGAAAATAAAAACTTTTGATGAGGAAAAATTAAAAAAAGATTTAGAAGAAAAAATTTTTAAAAAAGATACAGAATTAAATGAAGAGCAAGAATTAATAAAAAAAGGGATTGAGGAGTCTAGCAAAAGACATTTTCTTATAAGAGGAGTAACGGGATCTGGAAAAACAGAGATATATATTCAACTTATAAAAAGAGCTTTAGAAAGAGATCAAGGATCAATATTTTTAGTTCCCGAGATATCATTGACTCCACAGATGGTAAAAAGATTTAAAATTGAATTTGGAGATGAAGTTGCGATTCTTCATAGTAGATTATCATCTACTGATAGGGCTAAAGAATGGTACAGTATTTACATAGGAGATAAAAAGGTGGTTTTAGGAGTTAGATCAGCTATATTTGCTCCTGTACAAAACTTAGAATACATAATAGTGGATGAGGAACATGAAAACAGTTATAAACAAGATACGAATCCAAGATATAATGCTAAGTTTGTAGCAATAAAAAAAGCTGAACTAGAAAATGCTAAGGTAGTTTTAGGATCAGCAACACCATCAATAGAGAGTTATTATTATGGAAAGAAAGGGATTTTTCAATTGTTTGAAATTGAACATAGATATAAGGATGCAAAATTACCAGAAATAGAGATAGTGGATATGAAGCAAGAGCAGGACAGTTTTTTTAGTGAAAAATTATTAGAAGAGATGAGAACTGCACTATTGAGAAAAGAGCAGATAATACTTCTTTTAAATAGAAAAGGATATTCAACACTCGTTCAATGCGAAGATTGTGGACATATGGAGGAGTGTGAGCACTGCTCTATAAAGTTGAATTATTATGCAAGTAATGGAAGTCTGAAATGTAACTATTGTGGAATATCTAAAAGATATACAGGAAGATGTTCAAAGTGTAATAGCAAAAATATGACTTTTAGTGGACGTGGCGTTGAAAGAGTTGAGGAGGAGTTAAGAAAAAGATTTCCAGTAAATATAATAAGAGTTGATGGAGAGGTTTCTAAAGAGAAGGACTTCTACGAAAATATGTATAACGATTTCTTAGCAGGAAGATATGATATTATGATAGGAACTCAAATGATATCAAGAGGGCTTCATTTTCCTAATGTAACTTTAGTAGGGGTTATAAATGCAGATACTGTTATGAGTATACCAGATTTTAGATCGGGAGAAAGAACGTATCAAATGATAACTCAGGTTGCTGGGAGAGCAGGAAGAGGAGAAAAAAAAGGAAAAGTTATAATTCAAACTTACCAACCTGAAAATTACATAATAGAAAAAATTCAAGAGAATAGTTATGTGAATTTTTATGATAAAGAGATTGAGAAAAGAGAGATTCTATCCTATCCACCATTTTCAAAAATTATAAACATAGGGATATCATCGCCAGAAGAGAGTGGATTAGAAGAATACTGTCATAAACTATTTAAAGAGATACAGGACGATGAGGTAGAAATATATGGGCCTATGAGATCTTTAGTTTATAAGGTTAAAGGGAGATATAGATGTAATATTTTTGTGAAGGGTAGTAGAGCAAAAATAAATGTATTTAAATTGAAATTAGAGGAAAAACTAAAAAAAGTTGAGAATAAAAAATATAGAGTGGTTGTTGATGTAGACCCTATTAATCTAATATGATATAATATGTATTAGGAAAAAAGAGAATTGGAGGAAAAATAAAGATGGTATATGATATAAAAATATATGGAAATGAATCTTTAAGAACTGTTGCAGAGCCAGTAGAGGCAATTACACCAGAAATATTAGAGATTTTAGATAATATGGTTGAAACTATGCATGAAGCAAACGGTGTTGGATTAGCAGCTCCGCAAGTTGGAATAGCAAAAAGAATAGTTGTAATTGATGTTGGAGATGGGGTAATAAGAAAAATTATAAATCCAGAACTAATAGAGTTATCTGATGTAGTTGAAAATGAAGATGAGGGATGTTTAAGTGTTCCTGGAGTATATAAACCAGTAAAAAGATCGGTAACTGTAAAAATAAAGTATATGAATGAAAAAGGTGAAGAGGTTATTGAAGAGGGAACAGGTTTATTAGGAAGAGCGTTCCAACATGAGTATGATCATTTAGAAGCAATTTTATTTGTAGATAAAATATCGCCAGTTGCAAAAAGGATGGTTTCTAAAAAGTTACAACTTTTAAAGAAAGAGTCAGGTAAAAACTAATGAAAAATCTGCTTTGGATAATCCCATTGGTTATACATTTTGCATTTTTAGGACAAAATATATTTAGATCATTTGTAAAAATCGATAAGTTAAAAATAGAGCAAGAGATAAAATTAAAAAAGAAAAAAGAGATTGAAAGCTTAATTGTTAAATATGATGAGATGATTGAGGATATAAATAATCCCTTTTACAGAGAAAGAGTAGCTAGGAATCAACTCCAAATGGTTTTACCAGGAGAAAAAATTTATAGATTAATTGAAACAAAGTAGGAGGAAAAATGAAAAGAGAGTTAGCTTTAGAGTTTGCTAGAGTTACAGAAGCAGCAGCCTTAGCCGCTTACAAATGGGTAGGAAGAGGAGATAAGGAGGCGGCAGATCAAGCAGCGGTAGACGCTATGAGAACTGTGCTAAATGGGATAAAAATTCAAGGGGAGATTGTAATAGGAGAGGGAGAGATTGATGAAGCTCCTATGCTTTACATCGGAGAAAAAGTAGGAATTGATTCTCCAGATAAAGATAGATTCTCAGCAGTAGATATCGCAGTTGATCCTGTAGAAGGAACAAGAATGACTGCTCAAGGGCAAGCTAATGCGATTGCAGTATTGGCTGTAGGAAATAAAGGAAGCTTCTTAAAAGCTCCAGATATGTATATGGAGAAATTAATTGTAGGACCAGAAGCAAAAGGTGTAATCGATTTATCTAAGCCTTTAATGGAAAATATTGACAATATCTGTAAAGCATTAAAAAAACCTTTAGAGGAATTAACAGTAGTAATATTAGATAAGCCAAGACATAAAGAGATAATAAAAGATTTACAAGCTTTAAATATTAAGGTTTATGCACTTCCAGATGGAGATGTTGCAGGATCGATTTTAACATCAGTTGTAGATTCTGATGTAGATGTTTTATATGGAATTGGAGGAGCTCCTGAAGGTGTTATATCAGCAGCAGTTATTAAAGCTTTAGGTGGAGATATGCAAGCTAGATTAAAATTAAGAAGTGAAGTTAAAGGAGTATCTTTAGAGAATGATAAAATTTCAGCTTATGAAAAATCAAGATGTGAAGAGATGGGACTTAGAGTTGGAGATGTTCTTAAAATGGATGATTTAGTAAAAGATGATGAAGTTATATTCTCAGCAACAGGAATAACAAGTGGAGACCTTTTAGAGGGTGTAAAAAGAAAAGGAAGTATAGCTAGAACTCAAACTTTAGTAATCAGAGGAAAGAGTAAAACAGTTAGATATATAAATGCGGTTCATAACTTAGATTATAAACCAGAAGATATCATGGAATTAGTAAAATAATAAATAATTGAATAGAAAAGTAGAGATGAGTCTCTACTTTTCTTCTTTAATGGGAGGAATAATGTTTTTTTATGATGATTTTATAAAGAAAATAGCAGAAACAAAGATAGAATATAAGGCGATGAGAAAATATAGTTTAGAAGCAAAGAAGTTGGTGATGTGGTTAGGAACAGGGTTGCCATTGATACTAATCGGTTTACTTCAAGGATATATAGGATATACAAAAGATTTCAGCATACCATATTTAGCCATTGCAGGACTACTTTTATTCTTAGGATTAAAGCATTTGAAAAATATCTTTTCATATAAAATTGTTTTAGATTGTGAAAAGAAAAAAGTATTAGGCCAAGGTTTAGATTTAGCATTCGAAGATATAGAGTCGTGTACTTTAAAAGAAGGAGTAGTAGGAAAAGCTAGTAGATTACAAGTTATTATCAGAATAGTTACTAAAGATAAAAGAGAGATAATTGTTCCACTTATAATGGGAAATAAAATTGACTTTATATGCGCTTTAAGAGATGAGTTAGGAGAAAAGTTTTCAATCATAAAGGGATAAGAGGAGAATTTATGAAGAGAGTAGCTTATATATTTTGTTTATTTCTAATGGTTTTATCATCTCTATTTGCAAAAGATGATGATAGAGAGTTTAGAGGGGTTTGGATTGCCACAGTAGATAATATAAACTGGCCATCTAAACAGGGTTTGTCTATAGAAGATCAGAAAAAAGAGTTTATAGATATATTAGATGAGATAAAATCGTTGAATATGAATGCAGTGATTATGCAAGTCAGACCAACAGCGGATAGGTTTTATGGGAAAGTAACAAAGGAACCGTGGTCAAAATATATAACAGGAGAGATTGGAAAAAATCCTGGATATGATCCTTTGGAATTTTTTATAGAGGAAGCGCATAAAAGAAATTTAGAGTTTCATGCTTGGTTTAATCCGTATAGAATTACATTGAAAAAAAATGAAGAGATAGCAAAAGATCATATAGCAAGGAAAAATCCAGAGTGGGTGATTCAATATGACGGAAAACTTTATTACGATCCTGGGAATCCAAAAGCTAGAGAATTTACAGAAAATGTAATAGTTGATGTTGTTAAAAATTACAACATAGATGGAGTTCACATGGATGACTATTTCTATCCGTATCCAGTACTTGATAAAAATAAAAAAGTAGTTCCTTTTGGTGATGATAAAACATATAAATTATATGGAAAAGATTTAAGTAGAGAGGACTGGAGAAGAAAAAATACAGATACGTTTGTAAGAGAGTTATCAAAAAAAATAAAAAAAGAAAAACCATATGTTAAATTTGGAATAAGTCCTTTTGGTGTTTGGAGAAACAATGATAAAGATCCTACTGGTTCAGCAACAAGAGCTGGTGCTGAAAATTATGATACGTTATATGCAGATACAAGAAATTGGATAAAAAATGAGTGGATCGATTATATAGTTCCACAGATATATTGGGATTTTAACTTGAAGGTTGCTCAGTACGATATTTTGGTTGATTGGTGGATAAATGAAGTTAAAGATAGTAATGTAAATTTATATGTAGGACATGCAGCTTATAAGATAGATACTACGAAAGCTTGGAAAAATGAGAAAGAGTTAATAGAACAAATTAAATATAATAGAAAAACAAAAGCTGTTCAAGGGAGTGTATTTTTTGGATTTGATAAAATTCAAAAAAATAGTTTGAATATAAAAGATAATCTAAGAAAAGAGGTTTATCAGAATCAAGCTTTACCTCCAAGGACTCCTTGGATAGATGAAATCCCACCAAAGCCAGTAACAAACCTATCAGGAAAAATAACTAAAGATGGAATTCTTTTAACTTGGGATGATCCAGCTAATAACTACAGTGACTACTATGCAATATATAGAAGTACAAATAAAGATTTTGAAGGAGTTTCATCAGAATATATTTTAGGAACTGTAAAAAGAAAGTATGGTTTAAAATATTTAGATGAAACAGTAGAAAAAGGCAAAAGTTATTATTATAAGGTTTCTCCAGTAGATAAGGTTCATAATGAAGGTGAAGTAAAAGCAAAAGTTTTTTTAAAAAAATAAAAAAACTTTGTTGACAAACTTTAAAACTTATGGTACTATATCTTTGTAAGTGATGCGGGAGTAGCTCAGTTGGTAGAGCGTCAGCCTTCCAAGCTGAATGTCGCGAGTTCGACCCTCGTCTCCCGCTC
>NZ_JTLI01000065.1 GCF_000799075.1 Cetobacterium sp. ZOR0034 | reverse complement strand
CTGTTATTTCGCTTATTCTAAGCTACTTTTAACATGTCGTAACTTTTCATTACGAAACGTGTCGCACCATTAAAATTATCATAAACTTTACCAATCTCATATTTTTGAGCGAATTCAAGTGCTTTACTGTGTGTTCTATTTCCTATTGAATATATTTTCTTACCAGCTTTTTTTAAAGCTACAGCCATTTCATTAGCAACTACTCCTGTTCCTAAAATTCCCCAATTTAACTCTTTATCTTGCATACTGTTTCTCCCTTTTTTTTATAGTATAAACAGTATAATAAATTTATTTTTTTTAAGCAAGTTTATTATATTATTTTAAATGTTTTTTGAAAAATGAATCTAATTTTATAAACGGAATTAGATCTACTCTATCATAAAGATCAACATGTCCTGCACCAGGAACAATATGTAACTCTTTAGGTTCGCTTGCTTTACTATAAGCATCTTCACTAAAATATCTAGAATGTGCAAATTCTCCCGCTATAAATAATAATGGTCTTGGTGAAATTGCTTCTAATTCTGTTAAAGGATAAGAATTCATTAGACTTATACTACTAATTAAAGACATCGCAGCTAATGAACGAGGATGTTGCCCACGAGAAGTTCTGTAATAATCAAAGAATTCTTTTGCAACTTCTGGAGAGTTTTCATCTATTGTTTCAGGTGTCCCGATTGCAAAAGCCCTTCCTTTTCCTTCATATTCAGCCCAACGTTGCTCTGCTATTTCTTGTAGCATTTTTTTTCTTTCATCAAGTGTCACTGAATCATTTAAACCTTGACGACTTCCACGACCCATATCATACATACTAATTGTGGCAAGAGCTTTAATTCTTGGATCAATTTTCGCAGCACTTAAAGCAAAACTTCCACTTCCACAAACTCCTATTACACCTATTTGATTTCTATTTACAAATTTTCTCGTTCCTAAAAAATCAACAGCAGCACTAAAATCATCCGCAAAAGCTTCTGGTGAAGCGTTAAATCTAGGTTGACCTCCACTTTCACCATTATATGACGCATCAAATGCTAAAGTTACATATCCTTTTTCAGCCATATTTTGTGCATAAACTCCTCCAGCTTGCTCTTTTACTGCACCGTAAGGACTTCCTACAATTAGAGCTGAATACTTTTTATTCATATCCATATCCTTAGGAGTATACAAATCTCCTACTACATTTATTCCTAACCTATTATAAAAGGATACTTTTTCTACATTTACTTTATCACTTTTAGGAAAAGTTTTATCCCACGCTAAAGTAGTTGAAGCTAAAATAGTATTACTACTTAAAGTTAATAATGTAACTCCTTGAATAATTTTTTTAAATAATTTGTTTTTTAAAAATACTTGTCTCATTTTTACCTCCTGATAATTTTTTATATTATTTTAATTTTTCATTTAAAAATTTAATAATTAATTCTGTTATTTCCGATTGGCTCCAATAAATATCTCCATGTCCTGCATTTTTTACAACATATCTTTTTGCATCTATTTTATTTTTTTTCAACTCTTGATACAATAAATCCGTTTGACTTGGTGAAACTAACGTATCTTTATCCCCGTGCATTAATAAAAACGAAGGTGTATTTTTTGATATATAGGTTATTGGATTTGCTTTTTTAGCTGCTTCTAAGTTACTATTCACTGATCCTCCATTTCCAAAAATAGACATACCATTTATTAATATTGCTTGTGGTGCTGATGGAGAATTATGATTTTCTTGTACTTCTTTTGAATAGTCACTTCCAACCTGTGTTAAATCTGATAATCCATAAATATTTATCACTGCTTGTATATCACTATTCTCCTCTAAATTTTCTCCTATTTCAAATTCTTTTCTTTTAACTGTTGTTCCAGCTAGTGATGCTAAATACCCTCCAGCAGATTCACCCATAACAGCAACTCTTTCTTTATCTATACCAAATTTATCCGCATTAGCTTTCAAATATCTTATTGCTGCTTTTATATCAATTAAAGGATCTGGAAATTTTCCTTGTGGAATAACTCTATATTCAATACTTGCAACAATATAACCTGCTTCAGCTATAGCTAATCTTTGCTGAATATAATTATTTTTGGGAGAAGCAAAAAATCCTCCACCTGTTATAAAAATTAATAATGGTTGTTTTTCTTTGATCTCAGATTTTAATAAATCAAGTTTTAAATTCAAATTACCTGGTTGTGAATAAGTAATATCACTTAACATATCTATTTTAGGCTTTTGTAATAAAACATCTATTTCTTCACTTTGAAATCCCATTAATTTGGTAAAAAAAGTTACCATCAAGATAATTAATATTTTTTTTACGTTCAATATTTCATACTCCTTTCTTCAGATTTTTATTAAAAAATATCATTTTATTTATATAAGTTAAATTTTAAATAAACTTTAGCTCTTTTATTATTTTAGCTGGAATACCAGCTATTATACAGTTAGAGGGAAAGCTTTTTGTAACAGTCGATCCTGCTGCGACTATTACATTATCACCTAAAACAACTCCTGGTAAAATAGAAACATTTCCACCTATCCAAACTCCTTTTCCAATTTGAATAGATTTTGGATATAAATTTCCTCTTTTTTCAGGCTCTATACCATGATTTAATGTTGCTAAAAGAACATTTGGTCCTATCAAAGTTCCATCTCCTATTCTAATCCCACCCTGATCTTGAAATTGACAATTAGAATTGATAAATACATTTTTTCCTATCGTTATATTCTTTCCACAATTAGTATGAAATGGTGGAAATAAAATAAAAGAATCCTCGACCTTTTTTCCTGTTATTTTAGAAAAAATCTCACAAATCTCTTCCGAAGTATGATATTTATTATTTAACTCAGAAGTTAATCTAAGAGCGTCCTGTGTTAAGCTAATCATATATTTATGTACATCTGAGCCTGCAATAACCACTTTTTCATTATTCATATATTCTAAAAATTTATCTAAAGTCATATATTCCTCCTATAAAATATATTTTTTTCAAATATACTTTAACAAAATACAATTGAAATAACAAATACCTATTTTGAATACATTTATATGCTTGAAAAGCATATGAATGTATTATATAATTTAGCAAAATAACCTTAGGAGGATTATAATGGAACTTCGAATTTTAAAATATTTTTTAGCAATAACAAGAGAAAGAAGTATTATAAAAGCTGCTGAAACTTTATATATAACACAGCCTACTCTTTCAAGACAGATTATAGAACTTGAAAATCAACTCGGAACTAAACTTTTAGTTCGTGGAAATAAAAATAGAAAAATTACTCTTACAGAGGATGGAATTAGGTTTCGCAAAAGAGCTGAAGAGATTGTAGAGCTCGCTGAACGAACTGAAATAGAGTTTAAAAATCAGAATGAAGAGATTAGTGGTGATATATATATTGGTGGTGGAGAAACTGATTCTGTGAGATTTATTGCTAAGACTATGATCAAATTACAAAATAAATACCCTAATATTCGTTTCCATCTATACAGTGGTAATGCAGATGATATCACTGAAAAACTAGACAATGGGTTATTGGATTTTGGAATTTTAGTTGGACCAGGTAATTTAGAAAGTTATAACTATTTAAAATTTCCCACAACAGATATTTGGGGATTACTTATGAAAAAAACTTCACAACTTGCTTCTAAAGAATATATCAAAATAACTGATTTAGAAAATATACCTCTTCTTATTTCTAGACAATCTTTAGTTGAAAATCAAATAGCCGGCTGGGGAGTTAAAGATCTTAGTAAATTAAATATAATCGCAACGTATAACCTTGTCTTTAATGCATCCCTTATGGTTGATGAGGGGCTTGGATATGCTCTTTGTCTTGATAAACTTGTTAATACATCATGTGAAAGTACTTTGTGCTTTAAACCTCTTAGCCCTCTTTTAGAAGTAAATCTAGATATAATTTGGAAGAAAAATCAAGTTTTCTCTAAAGCAGCTAAAAAATTCTTAGAATTTTTACAAATTGAATTTAATCAAATATAATTTTTCAAAATACTTTATATGCTTTTAAAGCATCAAAGTATATTCAATATAAGTATTAGATATGTTGAAGACTATATTATATAATATTTTCAAATCAATAGTTGAATTTTTAGATATTTATATTAATGGAGGTCAAATTGAGAAAGATATTTTTAACTCTTATGAGTGTTTTAGTTTTAAATTTAGGAGGAGAAGTGGCTATGGCAAAAAATGTAAAAATGAATGATGTTACTGTCACTACTACTTGGGATAAAGTTTTCCAAAAGAGCAATAAAGTTGATCATAAAAAAGTAACATTTAAAAATCGTTATGGTATAACTTTAGTTGGAGATCTATATACTCCTAAAAATATTACAGGTCAAAAACTCCCTGCAATTGCTATTAGTGGACCATTTGGAGCTGTGAAAGAGCAATCTTCTGGATTATATGCGCAAACAATGGCTGAACGTGGATTCGTTACAATCGCATTTGATCCATCATACACTGGTGAAAGTGGAGGTCAACCTAGAAACCTAGCATCTCCTGAAATCAATACCGAGGATTTTAGTGCTGCTGTAGATTTTTTAGGATTACAATCTTTTGTTGATCGTGAACGTATAGGAGTTATTGGAATCTGTGGATTTGGTGGAATGGGATTAAGTGCTGCTGCTATGGACACAAGAATAAAAGCAGTTGCAACTTCTGTTATGTATGATATGAGTCGTGCTATGGGGCATGGTGTTGGAGATGGAGAAGATCGTTATGACCTTGCTCAACGTAAAGCTGTTTTAAATTATTTAAATCAATTACGTTGGATAGATGCCGAAAATGGAAGTTTTGCTGCAGGACCTCATGATATTTTTGTTGATGAAAATGGAAATATTTTACCTGGATCAAATCGTATATTACCTGAATCTTTACCTGAAAACCCACATCCAGTTTTAAAAGAGTTCTTCGATTATTACCGTGAAAAATTAGGATATCATAAAAATTCTTTAAATTCTAATTCTGCATGGAATGCTACAATGCCTCTATCATTTATGAACTTCCCTCTATTAACATATATTGATGAGATATCACCTCGTCCAATACTATTTGTTGCTGGAGAAAATGCTCACTCTCTTTATTTTAGTCAAGATGCATATAACGCTGCTGCTGAACCTAAAGAACTAGTTATTATTCCTAATGCCAATCATGTGGATTTATATTTTGATATAAATAAGATTCCATTTGATAAATTAGAAGAGTTCTTCAAAACTAATTTAAAGTAGTTTTTATAAAAAGATAGATTCTAATAAAATTAGAATCTATCTTTTTACTTTATTTTCTTAATTTTTTAACAGCTTCTCTTGTAGCAATAAGTTTTTTCTCGATCTCTTCAAAATTATCCCTTGCAATTCCTATAAATAACATATCTATTATAGCCAATTGGGAAATTCTAGAGCTCATTGCTCCCTCTCTCAAAGACTTTTCAACAAAAGGTATTTTTAAAGTTATATCCGAAAGTTTTTCTAGCTCATTATTTACACTAGCTTTAGTTATCGAAATAATTGGTATTTTATTTTTTCTAGCATTCTCTACACAAGTCAATACTTCAGCTGTCTCTCCTGAGTACGATATTGCTACTGCTACATCCCCTTCTTCCATCAATACAGAAGAGGTTATTTGAAGATGAGTATCAGTATGAAGAGTACATCTTTTATTAATTCTATTTAATTTATAGTAAAAATCAAGACCAACTAATCCAGAAACACCTACACTATATATATAAATATTTTTAGCAGCTATCAATAAATTGATTGCTTTATCCAAATCACTCTCATTAATCAATTTGACAGTTTTTTCCATAACACTATCTATTGATTCTTTTACTCCATATATAATATCTTTTGTTTTGAGGTCTTTATCTAAATATTCAAATCTCGAACTTTTCTCTGCCACATTAGAACTTAGTTTTAAATTCAATTTCAATTCATTCAAACTTGAAAATCCTAACTTTTTTGAAAATCTTACAACTGTCGGTGCCGAAGTATTTGTTAAATCACCAATCTCTTTAGCAGATAACTTTATAATACTCTCTTCATTTTCAAGAAAATATTTTGATATTAATTTTTCTCTATCTGTAAAACTATTATAGTTTTGCTTTAAATATTCTAATATGTTCAATTTAATCACTTCCTACAAATATATAGATGCTCATTAGATTTTAAAATAAAATCTTTTACCATCTTTTATATATTTTAACAGATAAAGGTCTTCTTGTAAAATAGATGCCACCACATTTGTTCTTTCATCTGCTTTAAGATTTGATAAAATGATTTGAAGCTCTCCCATGTATCTTAAATAGTCAATATTATCAATTGTAATATCACCGTATTTTTTATCAACAGTATTATCGGCTTTTATCTCCTTTCCATTCAAAAGTAATCTACTTTCATTTGCTCTTATCGCATCTCTAGCAAAATCTGTTCTTGATGAGTATATATTCTTTAATAACTCTATACATGTAGATTCCTTTGTTTTCAATTTTATTCTTAACTCTACTGCATCTTTATTCAACGATGAAAGCTCTTCTAACTCTTTCAAACTTGGTAAAGAATCACCTATAAACACTCCGTCATTACCTATTGCAAAAAGATGATTTGCAGCAACGTTAACTTCTACTCCTCTATGATCTTCTAAAGTAGGAAGTCCATCTTTCATTGGACTCCTTTTTCTATTATTCGATTGAACAAAAGCTGATATCTTTATTTTGCGATCTTTTAAAAATCTATTTTTTTGAATCATACACTCTTCAGATATTCCTGTATTAACTCTTGGATAAAAGTTATGAAGGGCATCTATGTTTCTATAGTCAGGATTTAATCTATCTAACTCCTCTAAAAATTCTTTTGTCACTGTCGAAGCATTAAGTTGTATTCCTATATCATAACTATTTTTACTCATAGTTGATATCTCCTCAACTGTATAGCCAAAATCTATTCTTATAGTTTTAACTCCTAACTCTTTTAATCCTTTTAAATCCATATTTTCTAACTCTAAAAACTTAAATGTATTTGGAGATATATCACTTATTATATCCATCTTATACTCTTTAGCTAGTTTAAAAAACTCTTTAACTTCAGTTTTTAAAACTTCATAGTTTGCTTCTGGAATATGTAGAGATGTAAAAATCCTAGTAAACCCTAATTTGTAAGCTGATTTTAATAGCTCAATATTCTCCTCTTTTGTATTGTCTAAACCGAAATATACTGAAAAGCCAAAACACATATTTTCTCTCCTTTAATATATCTATTATTCAGTTGGATCATCAAATCCTAATAATCCTGTAAACAGATATCCTGCTATATAAGAAACAACAACCCCAATCAAAAATACAAACATTTTACCATCAGCTATCAGTAATGCCAAAGGTAATCCTGAAACTCCTAAAGCCACAGCTCCAACTTTGAAAAATGCCATAACAGCTCCTCCAACACCAGCACCTAAACATGCTGCTGTAAAAGGTTTTCCTAATGGTAATGTAACCCCATATATCAACGGTTCTCCTATTCCTAAAAATCCTGCTACCAATCCATTCTTTGCTGTTTTCTTCAATCTTTCATTTTTTGTTTTTCTATAAACAGCTATCGTGGCTCCTACTTGAGCCATTCCACTTGTTGCTAGAACTGGAAGTAAAACTGTGTATCCAACATTACTTATCAAATCAGCATGAATAGGAGTCAGTGCTTGATGCATTCCTGTCATAACTAAAGGTAAGAATAGTGCCCCTGAAACAGCTCCAGATAAAACCGATACAAACATATTATGAGATGATAATGTTTGAGCCACAACAACCCCTATAGAATCAGATATAAATCCACCAATTGGTTGTAAAACTAATAATGCTGCCATCACCGATATTGTCAACGTTAAAAGTGGTGTTACAAATAGATCTAGAACATCCGGTACTATTTTTTTCAGAGACTTCTCTATGTAACATGCTATAATAACAACTAATATTACAGATATGATTCCACCTCTACCCGGAGTCAATTGAGAACCAAAAAGAGTTATTCCTGATAGAGCTGAAGAAGATAAAATACCTCCAAGAACTCCACCCATCATAGGCATTTGAGAACCGAACTCTTTAGCTGCATTCACACCTACAAGAACAGAAAGTATCGAAAATACACTACTTCCTATAAGAGCAATTATTTTTGCTGCTGTTGTTAATTTATAAGAATCACCAAAATATACTCCTGCAATATTATTTATTGCTAAAACTAATCCACACGAAACAAATAATGGTATCAAAGGTATAAAAGTTGCTCCCAATTTTTTCAAAATATTTTTTACAGCGGTATCATTTTTTGCTTTAAGTTTTTCTTTTGTTTCTTTTACAGCATCTTCACCAAATTTAGTTTCATTTATTCCAATCAAATTTTTTACCTCAGCTGTCACTTTACTAACTTTTCCAGGTCCATATATAACCTGAAGTTGCCCTTCGGCCTCAACAACTCCTAAAACTCCCTCTGATTTTTCAAGAGAAGTCATATTAATTTTTGAATAATCTTTAAGCTCGAATCTACAACGAGTCATACAACTTTGAACAGATAATATATTTTCTTTTCCACCAACTAAACCAATTAACTCTTGAGCAATTTCTTTATTTGTCATCTTTCTCTCCCCTTATCAATATTAATCTAAATCATTTAAAGCTTTTGCAATATAACCATCATGTTTTTCTAACTTATTTTTTGCTTCTTCTAAATTTAATTTTGATAAAATCATAAATATTGCTAATTTTACATTTGATTTTGTTTCATTTAAATATTCTGCTGCTGTATCTGTATCTACTCCTGTCGCTTCTGATACTATTTTTTTTGCTCTTTCAACCAATTTTTCATTTGTTGATTGCACATCAACCATTAAATTTCCATAAACTTTACCTAATTTTATCATTGATCCAGTTGATAACATATTTAAAACCAATTTTTGAGCTGTTCCCGATTTTAATCTTGTTGATCCTGTCACAACTTCTGGTCCTACAACTGGAGAGATAGCTATTTTTGCCGTATTAGCTACAGCTGAATTAGCATTACAAGTTACCGAAATTGTAAGTGCTCCTATTTCATTAGCATATTCTAATCCACCTATTACATATGGTGTTCTACCTGACGCAGCCAATCCCACTACTACATCTAACTCTGTTATATCTTTCTTTTTTAAGTCATTCACAGCTAACTCTTTTGAATCTTCCGCACCCTCTTGAGCTCTAAATATTGCCTCTTGTCCACCTGCTATAACTCCTTGAACTAATTCTTCTGAAACACCATATGTCGGTGGGCATTCTGAGGCATCTAAAATTCCAAGTCTTCCTGATGTTCCCGCTCCGATATATATAAGTCTTCCACCTTTTTTTAATCTTTCAACAATTTCATCAATAGCCGCTGCTATTTGAGGTAACTCTTTTTCTACTGCTTCAGCAACTTTTTTATCTTCATCATTTATTTTTTTTACCATTTCAATTGTAGAAACTCTATCTATATCTAAAGTATTTTGATTTCTACTCTCTGTTGTTAAACTTTTTAAATTTAATCTGTCTTTTTTCACTACTATCCCTCCAAAATGTTAAAGTTTAAATCACTTTTTATTATGAAATAATAATAGCATTTTTAAAACGTTATTTCAATATTTTTTTTATAAAAAGAAATAACGTTTCTTGTATTTGATTTTTAAACTCTTATTTTATCTATGATTAAGTTGTTATTTTTCATTGAAATAACTACTCTATAGATATTCTCATCTCTTTCAGGATAATCTTCTCTATAATGAGCTCCTCTACTTTCATTTCTTTCTAACATTGATTTTAAAAGTAATTTTGCAACTTCAATTTTTAAATATATATCAATATAATCAATTTTAGTCTCCTTATCATAATTGAAATACTGTTTCAAATTTTCTAATTTTAAAATCCCATCTTCTAAGTTTTTAGCATCTCTTTTTATCCCACCATGTGCCCCCATAATTTTTTTTAATTCTAAAATAATCTTATCTCTACTCTTTATTTCATTGACTTGAGTTTGAAAAGGTAAGATTTCATCTAACCATTTTTCAAATTCTTTTAAGTTTTTATCAGTATCAAACTTTTGAATATCTAATTTTTCAATATACTTTTTAGCTTTTAATACCGCTCTATTTCCAAAAACTAAAGCTCCTCCAACAGAATTTCCACCCAAACGATTTGCACCCTCTACACTTGATGATAACTCACCAATTGCATATAATCCATTTACACAAGTCTCACCACTATCACTAACTAAAATTCCACCATTACAACCATGAGCAAATGGAGCAAGTACAATCTTATCTCTACACATATCTATTCCCATAGTTTCTTTTAACCATTTTAAGTAAACTACATAAAACTCTCCTGAATCTTTATATAAATCTTTACTAAATTTTAATTCGACACCTTTATTACTATTGTTTATCGATTCAATCATAGTTAAATCTATCTCAGAACTTTTAAAATCACAACTAAATGGTGCATATTCGCTTCTTTCTTCCCACATTTTTTTTGTGTCACTATTTTCTACTCCTGGATATATCAATTTTCCAAATAAATCATACATTCCTGTAACATATTTAGCCGTATGTTCTCCATAAAGTGTATTATACTTAGGTGTTATAAATGCTGGAATAAATTGTATGAATTCCATATTCGTTACTTTTGCACCAGCATCTAAAGCAACTATATGTCCTATTCCATCAACATCTTCTGGATATAGATTATTTTCATAAAGTCCTGCTATTCCTCCTGTCGCAAGAATTATAGCTTTAGTATTAACTAATAATAACTCTTCATTATTCTTTTTAAATATAGCTCCACTAATACAATTATTTTCCTTTAAAATTTTAATTATTTTAAACTCTTCTTCTATTTTAAGATTAGGTATTGATGAAAAAATAATTTGTGCTTGTTTTCTTGCTTCTTCCCAATCTTTTATTAAATATATATCTCTAGGGTGTTTTGCAAAACAAGCCGGTCTTTTATCAGCTCTTAGCCAAGGAGTAAAACCAATTTCATTTAAAAAACCAATACTCTCTTGAATGTTTTCGATATATTCTTTTACCATATGTGGATTATCCATTCCAAGACCTACTCTACTTATATCCTCTGTAAAAAGTAATTTATCTTTTTCATAAAACTCACCTGATGTAGCTTGAATTCCTAAAGTTCCTTTCAAAGGAAAATAACTTGCTCCACCACACATTTTAGAACTAGTTATAAGTAAAACTTCTAATCCTTGATCGGTTGCTTTTTTTGCAGCAACCAATCCTCCTATTCCACTTCCTACCACAACTATATCTGCATTTAATATTTTCTTTCTATTCATTTTAAACCCCCGTTTATTCTCTTCGATATTTCTTATTAAACTACAATTTCAAGTAATTTTCAATCTACAAATAAAAATTAATTTTTAAATATATCTTGACTTTTTGTTCTAAAAAAACTATTATCTAATTATGGCATATGCTAAAAACTTTAAGTGAGGTGTTTTATGAAAATCGCAGTTGTTTCAGAAAATAATAGAATTAGTCAACATTTTGGAAGAGCAGAAGGTTTCTTTGTTTATGATGGAACTAATAAAGAATACTATCTAAGTAAGGGACACGGTGAAATTCCTAAACAATTAAAAGAATTAGGAGTAGATTTTGTTGCTTGTGGTGGAATTGGTGAAGGAGCTATAAACAATTTAAAATCTTTAAATATAAAAGTTTTTTCTGGATTAGAAGGATTTTGTGATGATATTGCTGATGGATTTTTTAGACAGATTTTAGTTAATGGAGATGCTATTTGTACTAGCCATTCTCATCATCATGGAGATCACCATTCTAGTGGCCACTCTTGTAACTGTAAGTGTGGGAAATAAACTATGGCAAGACCTACGAAAGTTAGAAGTGTAGAGTTTATACCAACTGAAACCAAGTTTATACCAGAAGGAAGCAGTAATTGTAACATTCATTTTAACGAAATAAAAATTGAAGAGTTAGAAGCTTTAAGATTAAAAGATTTAGAAAATTTATCTCAAGAAGAGTGTGCTGAAAAAATGGAAGTTTCTAGGCAAACTTTTCAAAATATATTAAATTCAGCTAGAATTAAAGTTGCTGAAGCTTTGATTATGGGTTATGGAATTGAATTGAGAGGTGGAGATTTCAAGACACCACATTGTCAATTTATTTGTAACTCTTGTGGGCAAACATTTATTCCAACTCTAAAAAAAGATTTAGAAGCTTGTCCTAGTTGTAATTCAGAGAATATTTTCTGTACAAAGAAAAAAATAAAATGTAAGAAAGTATGTAAGTTAAATATAAAAGATTAAACTAATCAATTGGGAGAAATATTATGCAAATAGAAATTTTAAACTCTGCAAAAGACATTATTAATGAAGACTTAGAAGGAAAAAATGTAGTTGTAATTGATGTTCTTAGAGCTACATCTGTTATGGTAACTGCCATTAAAAATGGTGCAAAATCTATTTTCCCATTTGAAAATATTGATGACACAAAACAAGCATGTTCTTTAAATAATAATGGACTTCTTGCAGGCGAGAGAAAAGGACTTAAAATAGATGGATTCGATTTTGGAAATTCACCGTTAGATTTTGTAAAAGAGAAAATATCTGGAAAAAATATTTTTATGACTACAAGTAACGGGACAAGAGCTATTCAAAATGCACAAGGTTATGATAACCTTTATATCGCTTCGTATCTGAATCTTTCTGCAGTTGCAAATATTTTATTAAAAGATAGAAAAGATACTGTTATCCTTTGTGCCGGAACAGATGATGAATTCTCTTTAGATGATGCTCTTTGTGCTGGAATGATTGTAAATAAAATTTCTAAGCAAATCAAAATAAAAGCAGATGATGCAACATTGTCCTTACAAATATTGGCTGATTTATCTGATAATATAAAAGATACTCTAAAAAATAGTAAACATTATAGTTATCTGAAAAGTATTGGATATGAAAATGATTTGGAATATTGTATTCAAAAAGATATTTGCGAAGTTATTCCATTTTATAAAGATGGTATCATTAAAAATATAAAATAAATTTAAAGACACCTTTCTAAATTAAAATTTAAAAAGGTGTCTTTTTTATATTTAAGGTATATTTTTTCCCATTCCTGTTATGAAAATTTCAAACCATTCCTCTCTAGTCAATTGAACATCTAAAGATTTTACAGCTGATTTCAATCTATCAATTTTTCCACTTCCACAAATTGGAATCATATTTGTTGGATGAGCTAATAGCCAAGCATATGCTATCGTATCAATAGGACAAGTATACTTTTGAGCTAATCTACTCAATACTTCTCTCAGCTCTAACGCTTCTTTTGTATCTGCAGTAAAAATACCTCCACCCGCCAAAGGTGACCATATCATCATTGACACTCTTTTTTCTTGCATTAAGTTTATCGTTCCATCATAAAAATGTCCAGTTTTTAATGGTGATAGTTCTATTTGATTAGTTACTAATTTAAAATCTAACCTACTTTGTAAAAGATTAAAATCTGATGGTAAGAAATTAGAAACTCCCCACTCTAAAACTTTTCCTGACTCTCTTAAATATGTTAATGCCTTAGCTGTTTCATCCGCATCCATGAACATATCAGGTCTATGGATTAAAACTAAATCCAAGTACTCGGTATTCAGATTTTTAAGAGATTTTTCAACACTTTTTACTATATGATCATAGCTCGTATCATAGCAACGATATACATTTTCCGGCATATTTGGTGATACTAGTTTTATTCCAACTTTACTAACTAATTGCATTTTTGATCTTAATTCAGGCTTTAACGCTAAAGCTTCTCCAAAAATCTTTTCACAAGTATAGCCTCCGTATATATCCGCGTGATCAAATGTTGTTACACCCATCTCAAGAGCTGACTCTATATAGTTTAGTAATTCACTCGATGTCATTCCCCAATCATTTAAACGCCAAAATCCTAAAGCTATCTTCGACATTTTTAGTTTATCAGTTAAATCTGTAAATTTCATTTTATCTCCCCTTTAACTCGTTTTGTTATAACTAAGTATATTCTCTAACTAGTCTTTTTGTCAATTTTTTATAATTCTAAAGACATAGTATAAAATTCTTCTACTCCTGTTATCGTTGTTTTAAAATATTTACTCTCATACCTAAAACCTGCTTTTAGATAACATTTAATCGCCCTCTTATTAAATGTTCTAACTTCTAACTTTAGTAATTTTATATTTTCATTTAAAAAAGCTGCTATATTCTTTATTAATTCCATTAAAATATCCCCTTCTCCCTTACCACATACTTCAGGCTTTAAACCTAATCCAATTAAATAATATTCATCTTTTTTTTGAAAACGTATATAAGCATATAAAACTTTTTCTTTATCAAATACTGTATAAAATTCTTTTTCTCTTTTTTCTTTTATTACAATTCCCCACTTTAATTCACACAACTCCTTCCAAGTTGGATAATTATAAACAGAATATCTTCCCTCATATTTCCAAGAAACCACTTCTCTAGCTTCTGATTCAGACATTTTTTTTATAATCATGACTACCCCCTTTTCATATAAAATTTATTTAAAATTATGTTTTATAGAATAACATATTTATTTTATAAAATATAATTTTTTATTTGATTTTTACAGAAAATTCATACTTCTAATAAACTTTATTGATAATATTTAATAATTAGGATACAATAAAAACAGATTATTTTAAAAGGAGTCAAAAAAATTATTAACAAAAGAAGTTTTTATATTTTAAATATTTTTCTAGTTTTATCTTTAAAAATATTCGCATTAAATTTTGATCAATTCTGGCTTAGAGGACCTCGTGAACTACTCCCACTTGTAGAACTGGGAGCTTCTTGGAAAGTACCTAACTAGTGTTAAGTATATTGACCAAGCTCAATGGGTAGTTCCTACCCTGATATATATTTTAATAGGCTAGTAGACTTCTACCAACCTCACGAATATTTATACTTGCATTAAGGTCTCTATCCATAGTATGACCACATTCACAGCTATATACTCTCTCACCTAAAGAAAGCGAGTCTTTTATATTACCACAAGAAGAACAAGTTTTAGAAGATGGAAACCACTTGTCTATTTTTATTACTTGCTTTCCTAAAAACATAGCCTTGTATTGAAGCATAACTGTGAACATGCCCCACCCATTATCAGCGACAGATTTACCAAAGTTCAATGCCTGACTCATGCCTTTCATATTTAGATCTTCAAGTATTATCGCATTATACTTTGTAACTAATTCTCTTGATAATTTGTGAAGAAAGTCTTTTCTACTGTTTTTAATAGATTGATAAATTTTAGCAACTTTTAATTTAGCTTTATACCAACTACTTGAGAATTTAACTTTTCTTGATAGCTCTCTTCCAGCTTTAGCTAATTTAGTTTCTAATTTTCTGAAAAATCTAGGATAATCAGCTCTTTGGTTATCAGAGCTAACGAATAATTCAGACATAGAAAAGTCGAGCCCAACGATATTATTATCGCTCGACACTTCTTTTATATCTCTTTGAAATTCAGTAAGAATAGAAATGTAAAAAGCCCCATTAGGTTCTTGGCTAATGGTAGCTGATTTAATTTTATAATTTTGAGGTATATTTCTATGAAGTTTAATTCTAACTAATCCTAATTTAGGAAGCTTTATACAGTTATTTTCAATCCTAATAGAGTTATTAACACTATTTGTAGAGTATGATTTTCTAGCTGTTTTCTTAGATTTGAACTTAGGAAAAGCTGTTCTTTTCTGAAAAAAATTAGTGAAAGCAGTTTTTACATTCATTTGAGCATTAGCAAGAGATAAGCTATCAACTTCTTTCAAAAATGGAAATTCAGATTTAAGAGAAGCAGGAGTAATAATTTTATTTTTACCCTCTAATTCATAAATCTCTTTAGCTTTACCCAAAATCTTATTATATACAAACCTAACACAACCAAAAGTTTGTAAAATCAAATTTGATTGAACTTTATTTGGGTATATTCTAAATCTAAAAGCTAAATTATATGTCTTCATAGTTTTACATCTCCTCATATTGGTTATCCCAATATTATAAAGGCTTTTACACTAAAAATCAATAAAAAAACAAAAAAAAGAAAGCCTAAGAGTTTTAGGAATAATTTGATTAATATACTCAGACCCTCTAAAATTGATTTTAAGACCCCTCAAATTTTTTTATGTTAAAAATATACAATCCAAAACTTCAAAGCCTTTTTATAAAGCCCCTACTATAGGGGCTTCTTAAAATACATTTTTTTATATATTGTTATTTATTTAACTAACGCAACTTTTTTTGTTGACATTCATGTTTTTTAAGCATATAATCTCTCTAATTATTTATTGAAAGGAGAGATTATATGAGACTAATTAAACCTTCAGCTTTAAAAAAAGGAGATAAAGTTACAACTGTAAGTCTTTCATGGGGTGGAGCTGGAAACTCTGAGATACTTTGGCGTTATGAACAAGGAAAAAAAAGATTAGTCGAAAACTTTGGTCTTGATGTAATTGAAATGCCCAATACTCTAAAGGGAGAGTCTTTTATATATAACCATCCAGAAAAAAGAGCTCAAGATTTAATGGATGCTTTCAAAGATAAATCTATCAAAGGTATTTTCACTTGTATAGGTGGAGAGGACAGTATTCGAATTCTTCCTTTTATAGATTTTAATATTATTAAAAACAATCCCAAAGTTTTTATGGGGTATTCAGATTCTACTGTTACTCACTTTATCTGTTTAAAAGCTGGAATATCTAGTTTCTATGGTCCCTCTATATTAGCAGAGTTCGCAGAAAATTTAGAAATGTTTGACTACACAAAGTATTGGTTTGAAAAGACTGTGTTTGAGAAACTTCCTATTGGAAATATCCCTTCATCTAATGTATGGACAAACGAATATCTTCCTTGGGATATAAAAAATAAATTAACCCCTCGAAATACATTTATTAATAAGGGATATGAGCTCTTGCAAGGAACTAAAACTGTTCAAGGTCATTTGATTGGTGGATGTATGGAAGTTTTAGAGATGATAAAATGCACTGAGATTTGGCCATCTAAAAAAATTTGGAAAAATGCAATTCTTTTTTTGGAAGTATCTGAATCAATTACAACTCCCTTACATCTTGAATATTGGTTAAGAAATTATGGTGCTCAAGGAATACTCAATTCTATTAATGGAATTATTTTTGGAAAACCCAGACACTCAAAATTTTATGATGAATATAAGCAGATTTTACTAAAAGTTATCAGAGACGAGTATAATTTAAAAGATTTACCGATTTTATATAATCTGAATTTTGGACACACATCTCCTATAATAACCATACCTTTTGGTGCTCAAGCTGAAATTAATTGTGAGCAAATTAGTTTTAAAATTTTAGAAGCCGGAGTAATATAGAATTTAGAAAGGAAAAATATGTTTTTAACACCTGAAGAAAAAATTGTTTTTTTAAGAAAAAAATATAACATCACACAAAAAGAATTAAGCAGCTCAAATCTTACCAGACAATTTATTGGTATGATTGAAATTGGTAAAAGAGGGCTCACCTATAAAACTGCAAAAATAGTGGCTGAAAATTTTAATAATATTTTAAAAATTAAAAATTCTGAAACTATTGTTACTCCAGAATTTTTATTAGAAACTAAAGAGGAACAAGCTTTAAAAAGACTAGAAGTAGTAATAGACTCAAGACAAGTAGATAGTAATTTAGAAATCGAAATTTGCTTTACTGAATTAAATGATTACAATAAAAAGAAAATATCAATTTTATTAGGAATTCTTTACTTCGAACTAAAACAAATTATATTTTCGAAAAAATATTTAGAAATTGCTTTGACTTTACATAAACCCTTAGAAAATTTAGAAATCTTGCTTTATTTAGGTCGAATATTTTATTATGAAGATAACTTTTTAAATTTTATAGAATTGATTACACCTAACTTAAATAAACTTCTAAAAAATAATATTGATATAAGCACTAAAATTCTGTATAACTACGCTTACTCTTTATATAAAATTAAAGATGTCCAAACATCTAACAAGATTCTACTCACTCTTTTAAAAAGAAAAAATGAGTCTGAAATAAATTTTAAAATTAACAATTTGATTGCGATTATCTCTTATTCAGAACTCAATAAAATAAATAAAGCTATCAAAAGTTATAAAAAGTTATTCGAAAACTCTACAGTTGAAGAGAAATTAGTGATTTATGGTAATCATTTAGAAATATTTTTAATTAATAAATCAAAAGTAGATTTTGATGAGGTCAAAAATAATATTTTAAAGATTTTAGGTTTTTACGAAACTTCTACAGACCACAAATTTAAACTATATATATTGATTGCCAAATGTTATCTAGCTTTAAATAACCAAAAAATGGCATATTATTTCTACATGCTTGGGCTGAAGTTACCTAATAATAACCTAATCTCTTTTGATATTAAATATGAGGTAACAATAGATATTTTAAAAAATATATCATTAGATGAAATACAAATGAATGAAGTAATTGAAATATTTTTAGAATTTTTTAATCTAAATAAAAATTATAAAATGGCTTTAGCTTTTATTAAAAATTTAAAGTCTGAAGATAGAAAGCTAGATATACTTTCTAAATTAGAATAATAAATTTATCATCCAATAAAAACTAAACAAAGGGGGAATGAACTATGTTTAAAGGAAAAAAAATAAAATTAAGAGCTTACAAGTCAAGTGAAGTGCAAACAGTTTTAGATTTAATAGAGGAAGAAGGATTAAGAGATACACTTGTTATTGATACTGTTTTTCCAATGTCATATGAATCTGAAAAAAACTTTATTGAAAAATGCTGTAACTACAACGGTGATCTTTTCAATTTCGCAATCGAATCACTAGAAAGTAACGAATATATCGGAGGATGTGGAATAAATAACATCGATAGAAAAAATAGCAACGTTACTATTGGAATCTGGTTAGGTAAAAAATACCATGGGAAAGGATATGCCTCTGATGCTTTAAGAGTTCTTTGTAAATTCATTTTTGATGAAATGAATATCCATAAAATAAAATTAAACTATTTTGATTTTAATGAAGCTGGAAAAAGATGTTACGAAGCTGTAGGATTCAAAGAGGATGGAAGACACCGACAAGAACAATATAGATATGGAAAATATCACGACACTGTAAGTATGAGCCTTTTTAAAGATGAGTTAAAATAGATAATAACTCAAATCTAAAGTTAGAGTTAAAGGATAAAGAGTGAAAATCTTTATCCTTTTTTTATTCTTTATTTTAATTTACCCTCATAAATTCTAGGGCTTCTAACTCCTGGCTTTATCTCTCCATTTATAGAATAAATCGTATCTCCTATTTTAACTAACCCTTCTCCACAAGGTGCCATAAATGGTATTTCTCCCATCGATTCCCAACTATTTGTTTTGGCATTATAAACCAACATATTTTTATTCCAATTAAAATCTTGAGGATCTTTATTAAAATAACTTTCTCTATAATTTTTTAAAGCCTCTCCTTTTAGTGAACCCAATTTTAAATTCGCATCATCCCAAATCTCCTTATTAAATCCACCTATTACTAGCATTTTACTGCTATCTAATTTAACTGAATTTGCACCTAAAACTGAAATTCCATGATTATTCAATTCTACATCCTTTGCTTTTGACCAACTATCTTGAGAGAAACTATACGCATAACCATCTGTAAAAGCAACTCCTGTTCCACCACCAAATACATATAGCATCTCCTCTTTACCATTATGTAAAATTTGACCAACCGGCTGACTTCTTTCTGTTCCCGGGAACATTTTTAATTCAGAAGTTTGACCTGATACTAAATTGTATTTGTAGAAATTCTTGCTATCTTTTCCATTTTGTTTCCCTGCAACGATATATATATCATCATCTTTTAATACGGCTACACCACTATGATATTCAAATGGTAACTTTCCTATTGTTTTTACCTCTATATCTGTTTTATCTTTATTTAATCCTACAAAAATAATTTCATTTGATACGCCAGTTTGATAAGTTCCTCCTATATAATAGATTCCTTTTTCTGTAGAAATAGCACTTCCATATCCTATCTCTTTTGGTAGATGAGTGTGCTTAATCAATTCTAATCCATTTGATGTTTTTTTCATCAAATATAAATCTGAATATACAATTTTTGCACCACCTTCAAGAACTGGTTTATATGGAAAATTCGCTCCACCAGCTACAATCACATACTCCCCAATATGTCCAGCTAAAGGTCCTGCTACTCCGTACTGCTTCTCAAAACCTTTTGGTGCTTTTAAATCCCCAATGTGTTTCCAAGTAACCTCTTTAATCTCCTTATTTTTTATTGTCCCAGTAGAGCATCCCGTAATTCCTAAACTTAAAACCAGTAAACCTAATGCTATTTTTTTCATATATACCTCCCGCCAACGTTATCTAATAATGATATATACTTTATTTTATCGAGATTGTCAAAATTTTTTTCAGATAGAAATATTATTTTGAAAATAATTTAATCTATTGAAATTTAATACCAAACTTCATTAATCTTTTTTCAAATTCTCAACAATTGAAAGATATGATAATATGTTCACATGCTTTAAAAAAATATTTCAAAGGAGTTTAGAATGAAAAAACTTTTAATTGCTATATCAGTGCTAGTTTCTGCTAATTTATTTAGTGCTGAATTCAAAAGTGAAAAAGGAAGTATGGATTTTCCAAATTTAAAAATAGAAAAAGTTGAGGGTGCTACTTATATGGCTTTAGACAGTAAATCTGGAGAAGCTTATGTTTTTGGATTAGCTAATGATGTTCTTTTAGACGCTAAAAAAGGAATCTCTCAAAAAGAGGTAATCGGATTTTATGATAGCTTAGAAGAAAATGATTTAGTTGTTGAACTATATGATGTAGATTTTTCAAATGATATATTAACTGTTAAACCGACTTATGAAGATTTTAAAATTATATTTACTAAAGAGGAATCACAAAAAATAGTAAATACTGTATTAGGAGGAAAGTAATATGAAGAAAATCTTAGCAATCTTAGGAATTCTAACTTCTATGAATCTTTTTGCGGCAGATATTGTTAAAAATGATGTAGCTACATCAACTGATAAAATAGGAATGTTTGTTCAAAATAGTAACGCTTATTTTGCACTACAAACTAAAAATGGAGCTGTGGTAACTTTTGGTTTACCAAAATCTGTTTTAATAAACACATTCAAAGATGGAGAAGCTAGAATACAAATCCCTGGTATTATAGCAAATGCAAATAAACCTGAAGAAAGTGCTTTACAATTTTATCATATACAATATGATAAATCTGCAGATGTTCTTGTTTTAGACTTCGCTGGAACTGAAGACTATATCGTTTTCAATAAAGATGAAATTTCAAAATTCGGGCAAATATTAGAAAAGGACGGTAAATAATCATGAAAAAATTTCTTGCTTTAATTATGTTAATCATATTAACAACAACATCTTTTGCGAGATACCATAGACCTGTACATCCTGTTGTTAGACACGAAATAGCAAAAGCTCATATTCGTCACGAAATCAGACAGGAAGTTAGAAAAGATATAAGAAGAGAGATCAGAAAAGAAAAAAGAAGAAGAGAAGCTATCGGAGCTGCAGTTGTTGGAGCTGTCGTTGTTGGAGGAATTATAGCTAATAGCAACAATAACAATGACTACTATAGACCGGTACCAACACCATATAACGGATATTAAAAAAAGATTACTTAGGGGGTTTCACCTCTAGGTAATCTTTTGCTTTATATAATCAATTTTTATTTAGAAAAAACCTGCACTATATCTTCTAAAATTTGCTCTCTATTTAAATGATTATTTTCATAGATTTCTTCAGAAGTTAATCTATCTGTAAATTCATTCTTCCCACCAAAATTTATGACTTTCATGTCTGATGCTCCGTAATATCTAGTTATCTTTTCTCCGAATCCACCATTTAGTACACTATTTTCTAACGTTATAACTAATTTATGATTTTCTTTTAATGTTTCTAATAATTGTTCATCTACTCCTGTTATAAATCTAGGATTAATAAGTGTTGCATCTATTCCATGCTTCTCTTTTAAATCAGCTTTTACGTCTTCTCCTAACTGATAAAAATCTCCCAAAGCTAAAATAGCAATATCTTTTCCTGATTCAGTTACAATATATCTATTGATATCATAAAAATTATTTTTTAATGGCATCTCAGTTTGAATTACTCCCAAAGATGGAACTTTTATAGAAACCGGATGTTCATTTTGATCAATTGCCCAATCTAACATCGCAAAATATTCCTCTTTAGATGTCGGAGCCAAATAAACCATATTTGGAATATTTCCAACTACTTGAGTATCGAAATATCCTAAATGTGTTACATCACTAAATCCTGTCAATCCTCCACCAAAAACAAGAATTACTGCAGGATTATTGTTTATACAAAGATCTTGAGAAAGTTGATCATAGCATCTTTGTATAAAGGTACTGTAAACAGCAAATATAGGTTTAGCTCCATTTTTCGCCATTCCAGATGCTAGAGCCACCGCATGCTCCTCCGCTATTCCAACATCAATAAACTGCTTCCCAGCTTCTTTTCTACAATCTTCATTAAATGCAACAACACTTGGTGTTCCAGCTGTTATAACAGCAACTTTTTCGTCCTCTTTCATCTTATTTAAAAGATAAGCCCCTGTTAACTCTGAATAGTTATCACCAAATTGAAAGTTTCTTTCTCCAGTCTCAAGCTCAAATGGCATCCCATAGTGCCAATTCTCTTTGTTCTTTTCAGCTAATTCATATCCTTTTCCTTTTATAGTTTTCACATGGACAACAATAGGTTTATCAGTATCTTTAACTTTTTCAAAAGCCGAAATCAATGACTCTAAACTATGTCCATCTTCAACATAAATATAATCTAATCCCATTGCTTTGAAAAAATTACACTCAGCCTTTCCTTTTGTTTCTCTTAAAAGTTTTAAATTCTTATATAATCCTCCATAATTTTCAGCTATTGACATCTCATTATCATTTACAACTATAATCATATTTGTCCCAGTTTCAGCAGCATTATTCAAGCCTTCGTAAGCTTCTCCACCACTTAAAGAACCATCTCCTATAACTGCAATTATATTTTCTTTAGTTCCAACTAAATCTCTTCCCTTAGCAAGCCCACATGCCAAACTAACAGATGTTGATGTATGACCAACTTTAAAGAAATCATGCTCACTTTCATCTGGATTTGTATAGCCAGAAACTGAGAAATACTCATTCGAATTTAAAAAGGCATGCTTTCTTCCTGTTAACATCTTATGAGCATATGATTGATGTGACACATCATAAACTATTTTATCAATTGGCGAATTAAATACTTTATGCATTGCTACTGTCATTTCTACCATTCCTAAGTTTGGACCTATATGTCCACCAACTGTGCTAAGTTTATTCAGTAAAGCAATCCTTACCTCTGTACATAACTGTTCTAAATCTTTTATTGTTAAATTTTTTAAATCTTTTGGTGAATTTATTTTCCCTAAAATCATTCTCATCACTCCTTTTATTTTGGATATAACTCATCTTAGCATTTAGAGTTAACTCTAAGTCAAACTTTTTTTATTTTTTCCAAATTAAATCAATTACAAATATCTAGATTTTTGTATTTCCTTATGTTAAACTTGTGATAATATAACTCGCACAAGGAGGTTCCCATGAAAACTTTTTATATTTCTATGCTCCTTTTTTTATTTTTACTACCTCAAAAATTATATACTAACAACATTCATCCTGATTTACATTTAAAACTTTTAAAGAATGTAGAAATTGAACTTAATTCTATTTTAAAATTCAAAAGTAATAAAATGAGCTATGATATTATTATTGAGTTTCCTGAAAGTAAAAATTCTATTATTTTGAGTAAAGAAAATTTAGAAAAAAAAGTTAAAAGTGTCTTTTTATACGATATTAACGGAGATAACATCAATGAAATTTTTATTATTTTTAATCAAAATAATAAAAATTCATTAGAGGGATATTCTTTAAAACAAATTTTCAACTACACTATTGACGAAGAGAATTTTGAACCAGAATTTTTTAAAACATTAAATATTGCTACAAAAAATGAAATTGATAAAAAAATTGCAAACATCAAAAATTTTGATGCTTCCTCTGCAAAAAAAGAATTAGAAAAATTATTTCCTTATTATAAAGTTGTAAACTTTAATAACTATAATCAATGGGACGTTATAAGTAAAGTTGGAAAAGAAAATTACTATTCAAAAAGCTTTTATTATCTTTATGAACTAGACCCTTCAGATTATGAAATATACAATCTACAAAAATATTTTAATATTTATTCATTAAATAATTTAACTTTTCATTCATACATTAACGAAGATCAAATTTTAATGAAAAATGATAAATATTTTTTCACTTTTAACATACAGAATTATGGTTTGATAACACTTGAAGAGGTTTTCGAAGGAAAAGATGAGAATGGTAAAATAATTAAAAATGGTAAATACTATAACTCGAAAGAATACGGTTCCTATACTGAAAATATAAAAAATAATATTTGGACTTCATATATATATTATAACGAATTAGAAAGATATATTCCTATAAAGCTAACATACAACAATGGGATTTTAATACAAAAAGATATTTTATATAGATACTCAAACGAATTAAAACTTTATTCATCTGAATTTTATAATGAAAAAAATGAAATTGATTTTATTCATTATTATGATCCTAATGGAGAAATTTCTCAAATAAAAAAATTTAAAAATAATATTTTAGAGAAAGTTATGAACTACACTCATTTTAAACGAGAATATGGAATTTTCGATAAAAAAACTAACCCAAAAACTGGTTATGAATATTATGAAGCTCGAAAATCATTAAGTTCCTTTAAAAATTTAAATATTATAGATGCAAAAATAGAAAATAAAGAGTTAAATCTTTATTCGTTGCCTTTTGAAAACGGAAAAAATATTTTTATTATTTTTCAAAACTACTCTCCCGGAAAAGTTTTTACTGAAGGCCTTAGATATTATGAAGACCCTTTAAAATACTTTGGAATCAAAGAAATTTTTTATGGAGAAAAATTAAAGGATAATATTCAAAGTCTAGATGATATTCTAAAAAATGGCTATTTTGAAGAATTTAATCTAGGTTCTTTTCCCGGTGTCACATCTATAACTAGACCATACGCAAATATTGAGAGTATAATTTCTTCTGGAATTTATAAAAACAATAAAAAAGATGGAATCTGGAAAACATATTCACCAAATAGAGGTGATTTATTAGATCTTAAAACATATAAAAATGATATTTTGGATGGTTCATATGAAATTTATCAAGATGAAATTTTATCGGAAAAAGGTAAATTTATAAATTCTGAAAAAATTATTGAATGGAAAGCCCCACCTATGTTTATTTTCAGTTCTTAATTTAAATTTTTAACAAAAAAACACAATGTAATTTGTGTTTTTTTTTATTGTGTGATAATATTAATGAAAAATAGTTTACTAGTAAACTAAATTCAGGAGTGATTTTTTATGATTTATAAAAATAAAGCAAAAATCATATATTTAATTATTTTCATTAGCTTTTTAATTACTTTTATCATTACAGTTGGGGTTCAAATGAACATCCCGTATTCCTCTCGAGCTTTTCTAGAATATCAGATTGCACCAGTTTATAGTAAAGTTTCTGAAAGTGTTGAAAATATATTTGTTCAAAATGGAGAGCAAGTCGAAGCTGGGCAAGCACTTTTTGAACTTGATAAAAAAATTTATACTGCTCAATATATAACTGCCCTCGGTCAGTATAATGAGGTTGTCGATTCTATTCAAAACTTAAAAAACGATATTGAAAAAACAAAAATGTTTATTCAAAAAAATAAGATTTTAGTTGAACAAAATAAAAATGAACTTCAAAAATATGAAAAGCTTTTTCAGAAAAATTATATAAATGAATTAGACTATGAAAATATGAACACAAAACTTATTGAGTCAGAAAAAACTTTAAAAGAAAGTGAAAATCTCTTAAGTAATCTACTTATAAAATATAAAGAGAAAGAGGAAACAACTCCACAGCTTTTAATTGCTAAGGGAAATTTGACAAAAACAGAGATTAATTTAAAAAATACTGTTATTACTGCTCCAATTTCTGGTGAAGTTGTTATGGACAATTTTTATCCTAATACGTTAGTTAAAGAAGATACAACGCTATTTTATATTAAAAATGATAATTCTTTAACTGTTAATGTCGATTTAAAAGAAAAAAATTGAGGGTTTCCCAAATTTAGTGTAAATTGTAAAAATTGAATATATATATTTTACCTTCTTGGCTATTAATTTGTA
>NZ_JTLI01000064.1 GCF_000799075.1 Cetobacterium sp. ZOR0034 | reverse complement strand
ATATTTTTTTAAAAAATTCTAAAAAATATTTTAGAAAAAACAAAATTATATACTTGACTTCATATAGTTAGTCTCAAATATATTATACATCAATTTTTTTATTTCTTAAAGACTTGACTCTAGAATCATTCTAGAGTTTATAATATAAAAATAGGACGGTGATATTATGCAACAAAAATTATTAAAAGATAATCTTTTCAAACTTATTTTTAAATATGGAGTACCATCTATTCTGACCATGTGGATCTTCTCTTTATACACTATAGTTGATGGAATTTTTATAGGAAAATTTTTAGGAGCTAAAAGTCTTGCTGCTGTAAATATTGTTATGCCTTATGTCAATTTTTCATTTGCTATTGGTATTATGGTAGCTGTTGGAAGTTCAACTATGATTGCTATTCAACTTGGTGCTAGAGAAGATAAAAAAGCTTTAAAATCTTATAGCACATCAATACAACTTTTTATGGTTTTTAGTTGCCTTCTTAGTTTAATAGGAATAATTTTTCCTGAAAAAGTTGTTACACTTTTAGGAGCTAATGATGTTATTTTAGAAGAAGCTACAACGTATCTATTTTATCTATCATTTTTTACACTTTTTTATATGTTATCATATGGATTTGAAAGTTTTGTAAGAATTGAAGGTAGTCCTAACTACTCTTTACTTTGTATATTGGGTGGAGCTATTATGAATATTGTTTTAGATTACTTTTTAATAGCTATACTGGATATGGGAATCAAGGGTGCTGCTATTGCAACGGGTACTGCTCAGATGACAACAGCCCTAATGTTAGCTTATTACATGATATTTCGAGCTAAAAAATTAAAATATAGTTTTATAAAGTTTAATCCCAAAACTGTTATGACTATTTTATATAATGGTTCATCTGAATTTTTAACAGAGATGGCAACTGGAGTTGTTATCATGGCTTTCAATATAAATATTATGAATATCATTGGAAACGAAGGTATTTCAGCTTTCAGTGTTATAAGTTATATCTCAACCTTAGTTACGATGACAATGATTGGATTTTCTCAAGGATTACAACCTATTATTAGTTTCAACTATGGAGCACAATATAGAGAAAGAGTTCTTAAAATTTTAAAAATCGGAACTATTACAGTGTTTGGACTAGGAATCTTCTTCTTCTTCCTTGTAAACTTATTCTCAGATACTCTTGTTGGTGTCTTTATAAAAGATAATCCAAAACTATTTTTACTGACTAAAGAGGCTGTAATCTATTACAGTTTTACATACATCTTAATGGGGATTAATATAATTATCAGTTCATATTTCACAGCTGTTGAAAATGCTTTTATATCAAGTATTTTAAGTGTATTAAGAGGTCTTATTTTTATAAATATACTTCTTCTATTACTTCCTGGAGTTTTAGATACAAAAGGGATTTGGTTATCAGCTCCTGTAAATGAACTTATCATGTTAATTGTCTCATCTATATTCTTTATTAAAAATGGGTATAAAAAAATTGTGGCGTAAAATCCACAATTTTTTTATTTTTTATTACTCAACTACTTTTAATCCTAACTCTCTAGCAATTATTGTTGCAGCAACTTCTGCTACCTCTCCTGTAAAAGCAACACATTGATCTTTATGTTCCTTTGCTCCCATATCCATTCCATGAGTTAATATTTTACAACATAATACTTTGTGATTTTTTCTGAACTCCTCTTGTAACTCGTTAGCTAGTTCTAAATTTTTAACAACTTTTGTATCTCCACCCTTAGTTCTTCCGAAGAAATAGCTAAGTGCCATTACTCCACCACTTACAGCTCCACAAACACATTTAGATTTTCCAATTCCCACCGGGAATCCTGAAGCAGCAGCGATTAAAGCCTCTGGCATATCTGGGTCGATATTGTCTCTAACTGAGTTTACAATAGCTTCTGAGCAGAAGAAATCTCCAACTCTATAAGCTTCCTCTGCATCATGTTTAACTTTTTTAATACTAATCTCTTTATTCATTTTTTCACTCCTTTTTTATATTTAACAGATGTTAAAACTCTAATAAATCCCCTTGAACTGGGAAATGGTATTGAACTCCGAATCTATTGTTATCAACTAACTCTTTTTCTATTTTTTCTCTCATATTTTCGTTCTTTTTCAAACTCGGCTTTATATGAGTTATAACTATATTTAACCCCTTCAAGTTTCCTTTACCAGAATATCTCTCTAAATTTTCCAGCTCTGTATCAATCCACTTAGGTGTTAAATGTCCAAATAAATCTTTATCCTGTTTTGAATTTTCAAAAGATGATTCAATCATTATTGCCTTTAATTTCTTCTCTTTTAATAGTGGTCCTAAAACTTTAAAGCTTTCATCTAGGCCATTACTTTTTTCAACTTTATCTGGTCCTACATCTCCATAATAAGCTAGATATTCTCCATTATTTTCTATTAAAAACATAGTCGATTCGTAGTTACTATGACTAAGAGGGAAGCTTCTAACTTTTAAAGTTGTTCCGTTTATTGAAACTTCATCTGAAGGAGACAACTCTTTATAAGTATATTGATTTAATTTAAACCCTTCGCCTTCATTAGCAAAATTTGGCCACAGTTGCCAATTGAACACATTATTTTTCAAAGTATCAATTGTACTTTTTAATCCATAAATCTCTTTTTTAGTATCCTCTGTTGACGATACAACTAAACCAGAAATATGGTCTAAGTGAGCGTGAGAGATTAGGTAACCTTTTATTTTTTCTCTAAAAATATATCCTGTATCATTCCATTCAGTATCTTTTGGTATAGTAATATTCTTAAAACTATTTTTCTCTAACCCTTTTTTTATTCCAGGTAAAACTGTTCCCGCATCCAAAGCAACAAAGTTTTCCTCAGTTTTACTTTTTAAAAGGTATCCAGAGATATTTCCATCGAATACTCCACCGTCACTTCCTAAAGTAACAAGCTCAAACCCCTCAGCATAACTTATTAAGCTTGAAATAAGAAAAATTGTTGATAATAACCTTTTCATTTAATCCCTCCAATTTTTTATACTGCACAAATATTTTACCATATATTTAAAATAAATGTTTCAACAATTCTATAAACTTAATTATTTTTCTTTGTTTCTTAATATAAATCTTCTATAGTTTCCTTCAAAGCAGATTCATTAATTATTTTATAATAACCCTTTTCTTTAATTATATATTTCTTTTGAATCAACTCATTTAATATCCTAAAAAGATGTCTTTCACTAATTCCTGTAAATTCAGCAACTTCTTTTATATCACAAATAAACTCTTGATTTTTTTCAATAGCAAAAATATATGCTACTAACCTATTCTTTGGTGATAAACCTTGATTAATAGAAGATTTACTATTACTTTTATAAATTGCATCAGAAAGATTATATGCAATATCTCTTAAAAAAACAACATCATTCAATAACAATTCCTTGCACTCTTTTAATGGTAGATATATGCAATAAGCATCCTCTATAGTTTCAACTGAAGATGGTGCCAACTTATCTAAAAGTAGCTCTATTTCACCAAATATTCTTGGAGCTTTTAATTTCCGTAAAATATTTTCTTTCCCATTACTTAGAGAGAAAGATACTTTTATCTCACCAGATATAAGAATATATATTCCATTTAAATTATCACCTTGATTATATATAACTTCTTTTTTAGTAAAATATAAAAGCTGCATATACTTTCTATAATCATTGTAAAACATAGAATCAATACTAAATTCTCTAATTTTGTTTTCTAATAACAAATCATTTTTTATAATTTTCAAAAAATACCTCCAATTTACTGACAGATGTCAGTGAAAAAATAATTTTTATTTATTATATTATAAATACGAACAAAAAGAAATAAAAAAAACTATTAAAAACTAAATACAATCATTTAAATTAAAATTATATTTAGTTTAAAAGGAGAAGAAAGTGAAAGAAGAAAATAATGTTTCAAAAGTTATGCCTTTTATTATGATGGCCTTTATTTTTACAGGAAGCTTACAAGAAGCACTCAATATCTGTGCTCCAATTATTGCAAAAGATTTTTCTATTACCTCAGCAAATGTTAGTTTAATTTCATCTGTAGCTATGCTTACAATGGGAGTAGCATATGTATTTTATACTGCTTTATCAGATTTTATATCTATTAAGAAACTGCTAATTACTGGAATAGGAATACAAGTTATTAGTTCTTTGGGTGCATTTATATTTAGCAATTACTTTTTAGCTGTTCTTATTTTTAGATCTCTTCAGATGGCTGGTGGAACATCTGCATCTGCATTACTTATACTTACTGCAACAAAATATCTACCAAATGACAAACATATGAAATATTATGGCTTCAATACAGCTTGTTTTTCTGGTGGACAAATGCTTGGAATTTTATTAGGAGGAATTTTTGCTACATATATCGGTTGGAAATATCTATTTATAATTCCTGCTATTTCTATTATAAGTATTCCTTTTATTATAAAATATTTACCTGAAGATTCTAAAAATCAAAAAAATAAAGTTGATATCTTAGGAATATCTTTAATGGGAACACTGGCATTGTTTATATCTTTATATTTTAGTTTAATGCAAACTAGCATTCTTATAATTTGCTTACTAATATCTATAATCTTTTTATTATATATCAGTAAAAATAAAAATGCTTTTATTACAATTGATTTCTTTAAAAATTGGAAATATTTATTAATTATTTTAATAGTATTAATTACCTACTCTATCCAAGGATGCTACTCATTCCTATTTTCATTTATGACATCACATATATATGGAATAGAGCCCAGTAAAATATCATTAATTTTAATTCCAAGTTATATTATAAGTATGACTATTGGTATTTTAGGAAGTAAAATAACAAAAAAAATTGGTGTTTTTAAGACTTTAATAACTGGTCTTGGAAGTATGTTTCTCGGTCTTTTAATTGGAAGTTTCCTTCTTGATAAAAATATACTTCCACTAATAATTATGTCATGCCTATTCAATGGTGGTTTTTCAATTTTATATACACCAATAATGACTTTAGTTATAAATTCACTACCATTAAAAATGCGTGGAACTGGACTAGGATTTTTCAATCTTTGTATAAAAATAACTTCATCCACTGGAATCGTAATAACTGGAAAATTATTAACTATAAACTCATTACAAGACAATGCATTCATCACTAATATTTCAAAAAATGCTATAGTTTATAGCAATATATTACTTATTTTTATCGGAATTATTTTTACTAGTTTCATTACAGTAAGTATTATTAATAAATCTCTAATAAAAGAGTAAAAAATAGGAGGAAAATATATTATGAAAAGAGCAGATGGAACACAATTTCATATTGGAATTAAAAATGGAGATGTTGGAAAATATGTTATTTTACCTGGTGATCCAAAACGTTGTGAAAAAATAGCTTCTTATCTTGAAAATGCTAAAAAAATAGCTGACTTACGTGAATATACAACATATACTGGATACTTAAATGGAGTAAAAGTCAGTGTGACATCTACTGGAATAGGAGGGCCTAGTGCTGCTATTGCACTTCAAGAACTTGTTGATGCAGGAGCTGATACATTTATTAGACTAGGAACATGTGGAGGAATGGATTTAAAAGTTGAAGGTGGTGATCTTATTGTTGCCACTGGAGCTGTCAGAATGGAGGGAACTAGTAAAGAGTATGCTCCTATCGAGTTTCCTGCTGTTGCAAATTATGAAATTGTAAATGCATTAATTGAAGCTGCAAATGAAAAAAAAGCAAAATTTCATGTTGGTGTAGTACAATGTAAAGATTCATTTTATGGTCAACACGAGCCTGAAAATATGCCTATTAGCTATGAATTATTAGGAAAATGGAAAGCATGGATGCAAATGGGATGTCTTGGATCTGAAATGGAATCAGCAGCACTATTTACTGTTGCAAATTATTTAAAAGTTAAGTGTGGAACTATCTTGCTTGCTGTAGCAAATCAAGAACGAGCTAAAGCTGGATTATCAAACAATGGCTTTTATGATACAACTCTAGAAACAGAAGTAGCTATAAGAGCTATTGAAAAATTAATTGAAAAAGGTAATCATTAATACAAAAATATCTTCGGTCATGACCGAAGATATTTTTCACCTCATTAGTTTATTTCACTCTCAATAGCAACATCTTTTCCGCTAAAAGCCATTCCTATTTTTATTACCTTTGATACCCCATTATTTTTCATAGATATATCATATTTTTTCTCATTTATTTGAGCTAAAGCTTCCTTCGCTTTCTCATGGATACTGTTTTTATCTCCTATTTTAAACTCAAATATCAATCCAAAATTTCTCTTATCTTTAGGCTCTAAAGCTATGTCGTATCTTCCATAACCACTTTCTCTATTAGAAGTTATTATATATTTATCACCTAAAGTTAAAAGAAGACCTAGCATAAAGTGATGATAATACTTCTCACTATCTCCACCGTCGTGGTAACTTATTGCTGATAGATATAAATCTTTAAATTTATATTGGAATCTTTCAATCTCACCTTTATACAAATCCTCAAGCATTTTAAAATACAAAGCTGTTTTTCCATGACTATATTCTTTAATAAAACTGTTCTTAAAAAATGACTGCACTTCATAGTTTGGAATTTTTAAGAAATATGTCTTTGCACCAGTTATATCTGAAATTTGCAATCTATCATATGTTAAATATCCTGAAAATAACATCAACGACCAGATTGTATCCACATCATCTAAATCAGAAAATACTATATTTTCTGTGATTACTTCCTCTATTTCATTTCCACTAAAAACAGCTTTTAAATCATCTAATACTTTAGAATCATTTTTATTTAGCAACTGCTTTATTAAAGCATTGTCACTAGTATTTATCCAATATGGATTAATCTCTTTATTGTTAATACAATTTATAATAGACCAAGGATTATATACTAGCTTATTTCCAAATTTATAACCGTTGTACCACTTTTTAATCTCTTCTACTTCATAATCTAACTCGTAGTATTTTAAAGCTATCTCTACTTCTTTTTCACTCAATCCAAAATAATTAAAATTATTATCTAATATTGTAGATACAGTAAGATTATTAAGCCCTGAAAATATACTTTCCTTTGCTACTCGCAGTATTCCCGTAAGAACTGCGAATTCTAAATATGGATTTCCTTTTAATGCTGCACTCAAAACATTACGGAAAAAGAATATTGCTTCATCATAATATCCCTGTGAATGAGCAGTAACTAAAGGTGTATCATATTCATCTATTAAAATAATTACTTTTTTTCCAAACTTTTCATATAACTGCTCAGATAAATTTAAAAGTGAATTTTCCTGTGCATCTCTTTTATCTTCTAAAACAAATCCATATTTTTTATACTCTTTTTTTATCAAAGCCATAAACTTTTCTAAACATAGCTCCCAATTACTAACTTTTATATCTTTTAAGCTAATATATATAACAGGATACTGCCCTGCGTACTCCATTTTATCTGTATTCGTAATATCTAATCCATCAAATAATTTTCTATTAGACTCTTTATCTTCTATGTTAAAGAAATAGTTAAGCATTGACATATTTAAAGTTTTTCCAAATCTTCTGGGTCTAGGTAATAATATTACTTTAGATTTTTTATCTAGCACTTCATTTATTAGCATCGATTTATCAGCTAAATAATAGTTATTTTCTATTATCTCTTTAAAATTATCTATTCCTACAGGCAACTTTTTCTTAACCATCTTTTTCACCTCACTAATATATTTTCTTTAAGTATACCATATTTTATCTTTCTAATATAGAAATTGTCTTTAGAACAATTTGATAATATTTTTCTAGATCCTCTTTAGTTAGATACGGAATAATATTATCATTAATATATTTTTTTGAGACACCTAAGCTTAGAACAGCACCTGTTTTCTTTATCAATCCTGCTCCACCTATTTCATTATGAATATGATTAGACATAAATGTCACTCCACCGCAATCTTGACTAACTATTGTCGCTAACTCTGAAACAATTCGAACTTTTTCTTCTGATAGATTAGCTAAAGCTAATTCATTTCCTAATTTTTCAATTTTCTTCCCTATATCCATAGTTTTTAATTTAAGAGAATCAACTTTTCTTTTCATACTTCCTAAATCATAATAACAAAAAGGATAGCTTAAAGTACTACAAGCTTCAACTAATGCATTAACAACATCAATATTATCATCTTGTTTATCTCCTCTTACGATAAAAGTATCAGTTTTTAAATCTCCTAAAGCATCATTAAATAATTTAGATTCTAAAACAATTGTCGGAATTTTATCTAATTTAAAATATTCAACAATTAATTTTTTAGAAAAATAGTTAGAATTGCCTTCTAAGTCTTCATTAGGACCAATTCCTCCAAGAGTAGCATTGACTGTAGCTAAAAAAGATACTGATGTATTTCCTATATCTAAAACAGTTCCTAAAATATATCCATAATTATCTCCAACATTCTCTTTTGTTATTTTGAAATTATCAGGAAATTTTTTATAAAAACCATCTAACAAAGCATTAGCAATAGCTGATTGTAACGCTACAGGTACCTCTAAAACTCCTTGCCCATAGATTCGACCAAACTCTTTTAAAACAATAGTATGAGTCATCAATGCTTCTTTTCCTATTAACTTTTTTATAATATCTTTTTCAAATGGCGTTATTCCTCTTCGAGCAATACCGTATCCAATACCACCGTTTTTTAAGTTTACTATAATTTTATTTTCATCAAAAGTTATATCAAATATTTCTAACGATAACTTTGTAACTTTTTGAAAAAAATATAATATAACTGCTAGTCCAACTGAATCATCTTGTACTTGCCCATTAACGCTGTGACAATGACCACATCCTACATGACCAACTACACCAATTGAACCAAATTTTTTTTCACTAAATTTAATCATCTCAAACTCCTCTAAAACACTTCAACTTCTTAATTCTTATTCTTTGCAAAAACTCTAAATAGTGATAAATCTTTTAATTTTTTCAAAAAAATCACCTCAAAATACAGTATTATTATTAGGTATAAAGTATCAATAATTTTTAATTACTTTAAAATTTACAAATCTATTAAAATTATTTTTATTTTATCATATGAAAAATACTCAGGTAGGTATTCTTTTATTGGCTTCAATCTCTCCATTCCAACTTTCTCCACAGCCTCAATCACTAAACCTTTCTCTTCTGTTGTGTATAACCTTGACAAATCTAATCCTACAATCTCTTTCTTAGCTTTAGAAAGATGGTTAAGAACCGTAGTAACTACAATCTGCTGAGTTGCTGCAATATCTTCAATAGATAAACCTTCCATAAATAACTCAGCAGTCTTTTTGTAACTAGCTGATTTAGTTAAAGTTGATTTTGTTGAAATCTCTAATTTAGAGGTTACACTACTATCATTCGTTTCTTCAATATATTTATTTAAAATGGAAAGAATTGAATCACCATATTTTTCAAACTTAATTTCTCCCATACCATTTACTCCAAGTAACTCAGCTTTACTTCTTGGTTTATAGTTACATATTTCAATTAAAGTTTTATCTGAAAAAACAACATATGGTGGAACCTTTAATTCAATGGCGGTTTCTGTTCTATACTTTGCTAAAATCTTAAATAGATTTTCCCCACCCTCTATCAATGATAGTGAAGCACTGTTTTTAAAACTCTTTTTAGATTTTTGAATAGAAGTATCATTATTTAAAATTTTCATAAGTAAAGTTTCATTATTTCTAATAAAAGAGTATGCTTTTTCTGTCAATCTTATTAGAGGATATTTACCTTCACTTACTTTTAAATACTCATATCCTATCATATAATCAATAATTATTTTTATCTCTTCTAAACTTTTATCTTTTAAACACGCATATGTAGATTGTTCATTTAATCTATAATCTTTTATTTTGGCTGTATTAGCTCCTTTTAAAACCTCTGAAATCAATTTAACACCAAACCTATCATTTAGCCTTCCAACACATGATATAATTTTTTGTGCATCAATTGTTATATCAAAAACTTCTCCTTCATTTTCACAGTTACTACAAACTCCACAAGATTCTTCCAATGTATCCCCAAAATAGTTTACTATGTATTCTGATAGACATCTATTTGTTCTTGTATAGTTTTCCATACTTGATAGTTTTTCATATTTTATTTTTGAAAACTCAGAATCTGTATTTTCGTTCTCTATAAATAACTTTTGAATCACCACATCTTTCGGATGATAAATAAGAACACACTCTGAGTCAAGTCCATCTCTTCCTGCTCTTCCTGCTTCCTGATAATAACTTTCAATATCTTTAGGTATATTATTATGAATAACCCATCTTACGTTTGATTTGTCAATTCCCATACCAAATGCGTTTGTCGCAACAATTATTTTAATTTTATCCAATATAAAATCCTCTTGATTAGACATTCTTTCATCATCAGACATACCAGCATGATATTTTCCAACTTTAATTATTTGAGATAAAATTTCATAAATCTTATCACACTCTTTACGAGTAGAAACATATATTATTCCACTTTCATCAGAATGAGAATTGATAAACTTTTGAATAAATTTAAGATTATCTATATTCTTCAAAATAGAAAATTTTAGATTTTTTCTTCTAAATCCATTTCTAAATATATTGGCATTTATATTCAAACTAGCTAAAATATCTTGAATTACCTCTGATGTAGCTGTAGCAGTAAAAGCCGTTACTACTGGAGAGTAATCTAAGCTTTCCAAGAATGTCTTTATATTTTTATAACTAGCTCTAAAATCATGACCCCATTGAGATATACAATGTGCTTCATCCACAGCTACTTGAGATATTTTTATTTTTTTTATAACTGATAAAAATCTACTATTTTCTAATCTTTCTGGAGCAATATAAATAATTTTATATTCGTTATTCATTAAGGAGTTATAAGTCATTTCACATTCGTCATTTGAAAGAGAACTATTAATAAATGTAGATGGGATTCCATTTTGGTTTAAAGCATCAACTTGGTCTTTCATAAGAGATATAAGTGGTGAAATTACAATTGTTAAGCCTTCAAACATTATTGCCGGGATTTGATAACATATAGATTTTCCACCGCCAGTTGGCATAATAGCTAATGTATTTTTCTTTTCTAAAATATTACTGATTATCTCTTCTTGCCCTTCTCTAAAATTCTCATAACCAAAATATTTTTTTAAAACAACATTTTTTTCTGTCATTCAACCCTCCTTATTTTATATTTTTATATAATTATATTATATCTTATTTCTTCTATTCTGTTAAACAAAAATATCTTCGGTCATGACCGAAGATATCTTCTCATTTTTAAATTTCTATCAAAGAGTTAGTTCTAAATATCTCAATAACATCCACATTATATTTTTGAATTCTCTTTTTTAACTCACTACTAACATAAAAATTCTCATCAAAATGCATTGGAACTATAACTTTAGGTTTTATATTTTCAGCAAAATATTCACTTCCTAAATAGCAGAACTCCTCTAGTCTTGGATCAACAGGGAAAAAAGCAACATCTATATCTTTATTGATTCTAATTTTTTCAACAATCCCTGTATATAACTCTCTCATATATTTTTCCTCTGCTTCAGTATCATCTTTCCAATACCACCAATTCAAATCTCCAGCATGGAAAATTTTCATTTGATCCACTTCTACTAAAAACGAAACACCTAAGTCAGACGACCCATATGCTTTTATCGTCATATCTCCTAAATTTAAATTTTCACCCTCTGACATCTGATGACAATTTTTTATATCTCTATCTAAAACTATATCACTACTTAAAATATAAGTTAGTTCATGATTTTTATTTTTCCAGTTCAAAATATCTTTATTAAAATGATCGTAATGACCATGAGAAGAAAATATCATCACCTTTTTTAAACTTTTAGAAACCATATCAACTAAAGATATATCATCGGTATCAGTTTTTAGTGGTGTCTTATAGTAATCGAAAACTAATAAATGTTTTTCTGTTTCAACTACAAAACAGCTGTGATATATATAAAATACTTTTAAACTTTTCATAACTTCCTCCTAAACTGATTTGCTTTTACCATTTCTATCATAGCCATTCTTGTCATAACCATATTTATTATACCCTGCTTTATCATAACCTTTCGAGTTATAACCACTTCTATTGTAACCCTCTCTATCATAACTAGCTTTATTATAACCATATTTATCATAACCTGCTCTGTCATAGCCGTACTTATCATATTCATCATGATTTTCTACATTAAAACTTTCTCTATTATATCCCAATCTATCATAGCCTGTTCTATCAAATCCTGCTTTATTGTAACCATATTTATCGTATCTAGCTCTATCGTAACCATTTCTATCGTAACCACTTCGGTCGTAACCCTCTTTATCATAGCCAAATTTATCATAGCTAGTTTTGTCAATTTCTGAATTTAATTTAATATTTTTTGAGATTCCAGATTTATTTAAACCATTTCTATCATGACCAGTTCTATCATAGCCTGCTTTGCTATATCCATTCCAATCATATCCCATTCTGTCATAACCTGCCTTATTATAACCAAACTTATCATAACCCGCTCTATCATAACCATATTTATCGTAATCAGACCTAGAATAACTATTTGCAAAATCATTTCCATAAATCTCTTTATTATAACCAAATCTATCATAGCCTTCTCTATCATAACCATTTTCATCATAACCCAAGTCATCATAAATCTCTTTATATTTTAACACTTCCTTCGTTTTATCATCAGTTGAATTTTTCTCTTTTATTTGCTGAACTTTATGTGTTTGTTCTCTAATAGCCTTATTTCTTAATTTTCTTGTCATTTTTATTTTCTTTTTTCTTTTAAGTATAACTCCTAAAAAAACTGCAATTATAATTAAAATACTGCCTGTTACTAACATAATTTTGATGCACTTCCTTTATTTTCTAATTTTACTATATTATACCTTGAAATATTATGATATCATAGTTTTTTTGAAATATTATGATATAAAAAATAGCAGCTCACAAAAATGACGTGAGCTGCTTTTCTTTTCCCTTCATAACGTTGTATAATATCAGTAT
>NZ_JTLI01000063.1 GCF_000799075.1 Cetobacterium sp. ZOR0034 | reverse complement strand
TATAGGGTTGCAGGGTTAGCTGTAGAGTCCAAAATTAACAGTGCTCCAATTACAATTGGACAGAAATTTTTAAATTACTAATGATTTTTATTGAAAATAAGGAGAATATAATGAAAGTGAATATAATAATTTTAGATAAAAATAAATATGAAATAGCTAAAACAAGTATAAAAAATCAAAATTTTAAGGTTGTTCATGGAAATTTACTTGAACAAAAAGGTGTCTTAGTCACAGCAGGAAACAGTTTTGGTTTTATGGACGGTGGACTTGATTTAGAGTTTATTAAAAAATATGGATGGAGCCTACAAAGTCAAATACAATTTCAAATAAAAAACAGACCATTAAAAGAGCTTCTCATTGGAGAAAATTTGATGCTTAAATTAGCAGATGGTAACACTTTGATTTATGTCCCTACTATGAGAGTTCCATCAATACTTGGTCCAGAAAATATAAACGTATATTTATCTTTTAAAGGAATTATGGCAGAGTGTATAAAAAATAATATTAAAGAAATAAATGTTCCTCTTTTTGGTGAAGGAGTAGGAAGAGTTCCGATTGATATTATCATTAGACAAATGGAGCAAGGATATATTGATTTTATAGAATCTAAATATCCTGTAAACTGGTGGACATCTTCTATTGAACATCAACTTTTATACAAAGAAAAAAAAGATATTGTAGACTTACAATACTAAAAAGGCAGGATGAAAAATGATTGTTTATATAATAGGGTTATTTATGAGTTTTTTAGCAGGATATTACATTAGATTTAAACAAGAAATAGAAAACGAATGTATAGATTGTTCTTATAAAAATAGATGTAGATACTGCATTTATGAATAAAAATTTTCAAAAGATTAAAGGAGGCTATAGATGAAAGAATTTTTAATAACTAACCAGGGAATATTAATTCCATTAGGAACTTTACTTGTTGGATATTTCATACCTAATGATACTTTATATAATATAGGATTCAAAACAAGAAAAAGAATACCAAAAGATTTAAGAAAACTTATTTCTGATAAGATATCATATTTAGCTAAAGGGATTTACGAAGCCGATTATAGAGGAGATAAAAATTTGATTGATAATAATACTGTTAAAAAGATTATAGATAAAACTGAGATTGATTTGGGTTTAGAGCAAAAATAAGCTGGAAGTGGGGAAACATGAAAATAGATCCATTTAATTATAAAATTAAAATGATAGAGTTAAAAGTATTTAGAAAAGCAAATTCAATAAAGGAGTTGTTTAAAATTTAATGGGGAATATAGAATACATAAAATTAGGATTAACAATAGTAACATCATTAGCTAGCGTTTTAGGATTTTATCATAAATTTATTATGAGTCAGATAGATAAAAAAGTAGATCAAAAAATATATGATAGCGAAGTCTCAAACATGAAACAACAAACAAAATATAATTATATTAATTTAGAAAATAGGATTGTTTTAGTTTCAGATGATGTAAAAGTAATTAAGGAATATCTTCTAAATAATAGAAAATAAATCAAATGGGTGCATTTCGGGTGCAGTCATAAAAAAAACACCTTGAAAACCATTGGTAATCAAGGTGTTTTGTATTTTAAATTATTATTCCCACTCAATCAAGTAATTCTTTTCATCCTTTTCAAACCCTTTATTTTTAAGGGGTTTTATTTCAAAAATATATTAATTTTTTCAAGAGAAAATCATAAATAGTACGGCATATGGTACGGAAAAAAGCAATTTCTTCAATAAAAATTTTATTGAGGAGGAGAAATGATAAATTTAACAGAAGAACAAAAACAAATATTAGGAATTAAAGATGAAAGAGTTGACTTTTATTTTAAAGTTGAAAATGCGGTTATAGATAATCCAGATGTATTTTCAAATATATATGAGAGTCATCTTTTTGTCGTGCTATCAAGATATTGTAATAATGGAGGTGTAGCCTTTCCATCTTACAGCACATTAGCAAAATTATGTTATTGTTCTAAAAGTACAGTTATTAGATGTATAAAATCTTTAGAAGAAAAAAAGTTAATAAATAAAGTTGTAAGAACTAAAAAGATCAACGATAAAAAAGTTAATGATACAAATGTATATACTGTTAATAATTTGAAAAAATATATTGTTGAAGATAACTTTGAAGAGACGAAAAAAGATAAAGAGGTAGTGTCAGAGAAATACCAGGGTGGTGTCACAGATAGACTAGGGGTAGTATCTCAGGTACACCAGGGTAGTGTCTGTGGTACACCCAAAAAAGAACTACTTATAAAGAACAATATTAAAAAGAATACTACTACTAAGAAAGGAAATAATGAAGAAAAAATTAGTAGTAGATATGAATTTTTAGATTTAGAAAATTTTTCTAAAATAAATAATATAACTAAAAAAAATATTAGAAAAAATATTCTAAATTTAACAGAGGAAAAAGCAAAAGAAATTTATAAACTAACTGAAGAATTTTTAGCAAAAGGAAAAGGTAAAAGTTTTGATGCAATTTTTTATAATGGGCTTTTAGGAGAATGGAATTTTGAATCAAATAAAACAGCTTTAAAGAGCGAAATTAGAGAAATTGAATTATCAGAAGATAAAATCAAATGGTTAAACTATTTTTCGGGGATATTAGGTAATAAAGAGTTATATAGCGATATAAAAAACATTATTAAAAGTATTCCATTAGAAACTTTAAAAGTGAATAAAAATAAATTATCGAGAATGACAATATTTGAATTTAAGCAACATTTATATTTATTGAAAAATTGTTAAAGAAAAAAGAAGCACTATTAAAAAAATTATAAGCTTTATGATTAGATATTTTAAAATTTTTGAATAGAATATCTCAATTTTAATATGTTTTTTTAATAGTGGCAAGTTACGCATTTTAGCCGTCTTCGTCTGTCTAAAATACTAACTTGCAAGGGAGAAATCTCCCTTTGAACCCTCTTGATTTATAATTTAAACTCACTATGTAAACGTAACTTTAAATTATAAATAAAATAAAAAATGGAGATGATTTATAAAATATGAAAACTGAAAAAAAGTATAAATTAACTGTTAGATTAAATGAAGAAGATTATAGAAAATTAAAATGTCAAAGTGATAATTTAGAAAAAAATAAAACTGAAACAATAAGGGAGCTTATAAGAAAAGGGATATACACAGATATAAAAGAGTTTAATTTAAATTTAAAGGAGCTATTGCTAATAAAAAGAAGTATTGCAAATAGCTTAAATCAAATATCTAAAAAGTTAAACAATAGTTCTTTAGAAGAGTTTAAAAAAATAGAAAAGGATTTAGATAAATTATGGCAATCATTAAATCAGTAGCTAAAGCTAGTAAGTCAAAAACTGGAGTTAAAGCAGTGCTAGATTATGTTGCTAAAAAAGCAGAGTTTACTTATGGAATAAATTGCTCAGAAGATTATAAATTAGCAAATAAAGAGTTTCAAGAAACAAAAGAATTTTATAATAAGTTAGAGGGAAGACAATATAAACATATTGTTCAAAGTTTTAAAGAGGGAGAAGTGGATAAAGAACAAGCTTTAAAAATAGGTATAGAGTTTTGTAAAAAAGCTTTTCCAAAATATGAAGTTTTTATAGCAACACATACAGATAGAAATCATATTCATAATCATATAATTTTAAATTCTGTAAGTTTAGAAACAGGGGGAAAATATCATGAGAAAAATTCTGATTTAAGAAGATTGAAAGAATTAAATAATAATATCTGTAAAGAGAATGGACTTAAAATTCCTGAAAAATCTAAAGAAAAAGGAAAGGTTGTTATTTGGAATCGAAGTAGTTATATGGCGGTAAAAAAAGGAGTTTTAAAAGAAAAAGAAAGTGATAGTCTAAAATTAGTGAATACAATTTTAAAAGTTGCAAGTCAGAGTAATGATAGAACTCAATTTATAGATTTAATGAAAAAACAAAATTACAGTGTAGAGTGGAGCAATGAGAAAAAACATGTTGTATTTACAGTTGGAAAAGATATATTAAATGGAACAAAAGATAAATTTAGGTTAGAAACATTACATAAAAACTTTAATCATATTGCACTATCAAAGGAGGGGCTAGAGAATGAATTTTCTAGAACAAGATCAAGAGAAAATAGAACCAATATTTCAAGAGGAGAAAGAGCAACAGATACTGGAATTAAAATTAAATATAAAGACACTTCAGAATTTATTAGAGAATTTGAAAAAGGAAGATATAGAAAAGGAAACTCTGATACAAGTTCAAAAGAAATCTATAGAGAAATTGAGTTTATTAATAATGGAAGCCCAAGAAGAGATACTGAAGACATCCAAATCACTTCCATTGCTGATAGAAGAGCTAAAGAAAGAAAACAAAGAGAATATATTAAAGAGCAAGAAAGAGTTAGAGGAAGAAAATCAAAAACTCGTGGCTTCGGTATTGGTGACTAAAAAAGAATTAGATAACATTAAAACTAAAGGAGAAGCAAATTTAGTTGAGTTTATAAAAGATTCAAATATTGTAAAAGTGGAATTTGTAGATTCAATAAAAAAATATTTTATAAAATCATTTGTTTTCAATGTGATAATTATTAGCTTGTTTTTATTAGGAACATATAAATTTTATTATAAAGAAACTAAAGAAAATATCGAAATAGTTAGAGATATTATAAGAGAAGATGAAAAATATTGGTGGGATAAAGAAAATAATGTTTTATATAGATATCAAAATAATCCAAATATTAAAAATAAAAAATGAAAATAGAATTAAATTAAGAAGAAATATATGATATAATATATTATCAAATAGGAAGGAGTTGATGAGTATGGCGACATCATCATTTACTAGAAAGATAATAGTAACAGGGAAAGAAGCAACTGATATGATTATAGATGCTATTACTTCTGATACTGATATAAAAAAAGATAGACATAAAACAGAAGAATTTATAGCTATAAACCGTAAAAGGGGGAGAGCATCATTAGAAAAGTTTGCGTCTCACTACAAGAAATTGAAGAAATAGTTCCGAAAGAATTAGTAGAAGAAATTATAGATAAATTTGTGTGTTTAAATGATAAGGATATTGAATTTTTTTTAAAGAAAAAAGCTCAACTATTTCAGCATAAAAACAAAGCTAGAACTTATTTTATAATGGATGAAAAAAAATTAGATAATGGAGAAATAGATATTTTAGGTTATTTTGCATTATCAACAAAAGTTCTTCACTTACCAGAAGAACTATCTAATAATCAAAGAAAAAAAATAGATGGTTTATATAACAGTGTTTCAGAAATCTCTACATTTTTGATAGGACAGATAGCAAAAAATGATTGTAATAAAGATAAAATTTCTGGAAAAGAACTTATAGATTATGCTTGTAGTTATATAGAGGAGGCTTCTGAGGTTGTTGGAGGGCGTATTATTTTAGTGGAATTAAAAAATAATTCTAAATTAATAAAGTTTTATGAAGAAAATCAATTTTATATACTTCCTAATAAAACGGAAAACGAAGAAAAACTATTGCAAATGGTGAAAATAATATAATGAATCAAAATTATGGAGTGTCTTGTGACACTCTTTTTATTTTTAAGAAATTCAAAGCTCTAAAATTGATTTTAAGGGTATTCAAAATAATTTTTGGTATCTTTTGTAAAGGGAGAATAAAAAAGCTTTAAAATTAAGGTTTAAATAGATTTAAAAGAAAAATCTAAAAAATTGAAAAGAGACGGCTAAAAATGATATAATTAAAACCTAATATAGGAAAAATAATCATAAAATGTGTAAATATTAAAATTTTAGAATCTTAATAAAGAAAAATAATTCTAAAATTAAATAATAAATTAAGAGGAGTAAATAAAGTGGATAATTTAATTAGATTAACTCACAAAGAACAAAAAGAAGCTGCTAAATTATTTGCAGAGACTTGGAAAAGTAAAGGATATGAAAAAGGAGAATGTCAACCGTTCTGGTTAAGTCTATTAAGAGATGTATTGGGAGTAAAATACCCAGAGCAATATATCACATTTGAAAGCAAAGTTAAATTAGATAATACTAGTTTCATAGATGGTTATATTTCTGATACTCATGTATTAATTGAACAAAAAAGCTTAGGGAAAAATTTACGACAACCAATAAAGCAATCAGATGGAACAAAATTGAGTCCATTTCAGCAAGCAAAAAGATATTCAAGTGAAATGCCATATTCAGAACGTCCTCGTTGGATAGTAATATCTAATTTTGAAGAATTTCATATTTATGACATGGAAAAACCAAGAGGCGAGCCGGAAGTAATTTTTTTGAAAGATTTACCAAAGGAATATTATAGACTTCAATTCTTAATAAATAGTGAAAGTGAACATATAAAAAAGGAGATGGAAATTTCATTAAAAGCAGGAGAGATAGTAGGAGAATTTTATGAAGAGTTATTAAATCAATATAAGGATAAAACAAGTGAAAGAGCACTGAAAAGCTTAAATATGCTATGTGTTAGACTAGTTTTTTGTTTATACGCTGAGGACGCAGGAATATTTGGTGCTCATGGAAAATTTCATGATTATTTAAAACAGTATGAAGCAAAAGATATTAGAGGGGCTATTAAAGAACTATTTAAAATTCTTAATACTAAAGAAGAGGAAAGGGATCCTTATTTGGATGAAATGTTGCTGTCATTTCCATATGTTAATGGAGGTTTATTTGCAGATGAGCAAATTGAAATACCTAATTTTACAGATAGATTAAGAAGTTTAATTTTAAAAAATGCAAGTGAAGATTTTGATTGGAGTGAAATAAGCCCTACAATATTTGGAGCAGTGTTTGAAAGTACTCTTAACCCTGAAACTAGACGTTCTGGTGGAATGCATTATACTTCAATCCAAAATATTCATAAGGTTATTGATCCTTTATTTTTAAATGAATTAAAAGAAGAATTTTCAAATATAAAATTGATTCCTGTAGAAAAAACAAGGATAAAAAAGCTTACAGAATTTCAAGAAAAATTGAGCTCTTTAAATTTTTTAGATCCTGCTTGTGGTTCAGGAAATTTTTTAACTCAAACATATATTGAAATTAGAAAATTAGAGAATGAAGTTTTAAAAGCTATTTCTGGAAAGCAAATGTTTTTAGATACTGGAAGTATTATTAAAGTAAAAATAAATCAATTTCATGGAATTGAAATTAATGATTTTGCTGTAACTGTTGCTAAAACAGCTTTATGGATAGCTGAATCACAAATGATGAAAAAAACAGAAGAAATAATGGCTATAAATTTAGATTTTCTTCCTTTGAAATCATATCCACATATAGTAGAGGGGAATGCTCTTCAAATAGATTGGGAAGAAGTAATTCCTAAAGGAAAATTAAGTTATATCATGGGAAATCCACCATTTATTGGGAAAAAAGAGCAAACTAAAGAACAAAAAGCTGAGCTAATAGTTTTATTTGAAAAAAAAATAAAAGGGATTGGAAATTTAGACTATGTCGTTGGTTGGTATAAAAAAGCTGTTGAATATATGCAAAAAACTCAAATTGCTGGAGCTTTTGTTTCGACTAATAGTATTGTTCAGGGAGAACAAGTACCCATATTATGGAAAGAATTATTAAAATTAGGTGTAATTATAAATTTTGCATATCAACCATTTAAATGGGAAAGTGAAATTAAAAATAAAGCAGCAGTTCACTGTGTGATTATTGGGTTTAGTTGTATAAATAAAAAAGAAAAATTTTTATTTGCAAATGATTCTCAAGTTAAAAAAGTAGAAAATATTAATCCATATCTGTTAGATGCAGAGATAGTAATAATTGAAAACAGAAATTATCATATTCAGAATAAACCAAGTATGATATATGGAAATATGCCAATTGATGACGGAAATTTAATATTATCTAAAGAAGAAGTAGAAGAATTATTAAAAGAAAATCCTAAAAATGAAATATTTATAAAAAAATATATGGGTGGAAATGAATTAATAAATAATAAAAAGAGATGGTGTCTGTGGTTAAAAGATGCAAACCCAAAATTACTAAGGGAGTCTAAACTTATAAGTGAACGTATTATGAAAACAAAAATATTTAGAGAGAACAGTAACAGACCTCAAACTAAAGCTCTTGCGGATACTCCATATTTATTTGGTGAAATTCGTCAACCAAATACACAAATGTTAGTGTTTCCTAAGGTATCATCTGAAAACAGAAAATATATCCCATTAGATTTTGTTACCCCTGAAATAATTGTAAATGGTAGTGCATTAATAATTCCCAATGTGGGATTATATGAATTTGGAGTTATGATATCTAATGTACATATGGCTTGGATGAGAATAGTATGTGGCAGAATGAAGAGTGATTATCAATATTCTGGTTCAGTTGTTTATAATAATTTTATTTGGTGCAATCCAACAGATAAACAAAAAGAAAAAATAGAGCTAACAGCTCAGGGTATTTTAGATGCAAGAAATCTTTATCCAGAGAGTTCTCTTGCAGATCTTTATGATGAATTAACAATGCCACCAGAGCTGCGTAAAGCACATCAACAAAATGACAAAGCTGTTATGGAAGCGTATGGGTTTCCTGTAAAAAGTGGTTTTACAGAATCAATGTGTGTAGGCAAATTAATGGAAATGTATAAAGAGAAAATAGAAGAATTAGAAAAATAAAAGCTCTCGCATCCATATTTTTGTCGTTCAACATCAAAATATTTTTTTAATAAAATTAAGATTAATAGTTTTAAGTAGTTAATCCAAATAAAGATAGTGAAACTATAAATGATTCAAACTTATAGTATGAAGAACACAATAACCCTAAGTAAATTTTAAATTTTATTATTTAGTATAATTACTTTTTCTTTAAAAATAAATGAATTAATTAAACAATTACCTAAAATTGAGTTTTGAAATATTAAAATAACAGAACTTATTTTAAAACATAAATTATATATATGAAGGAGTTTTCAGTGAATAAATTATATATAGATTTTTTAGCAAAAGAATTAATAAGTAATAAGCTAATTATTTTTGTTGGAGCTGGAGCCTCAATAGATAGTAAACTTCCGACTTGGAATGATTTGATAAAAAACTTTTCAAAAGAATTGGGCTCAGTTAAAGAAAAACTTGATTATGATGAGCTTTTAGATATTCCAGAAGAATATTATAAAAAATTTGGAAAAGTTCCATACTATAGAATTTTAGAAGATATCTTTAAAAAAGAGTTTCAACCGAATCCGATTCATAAAGCATTAGAAAAATTAGAGGTTAATTATGTAATAACTACAAATTTTGATACTTTAATTGAAGATGCATTAAACGAAAATTATGATTATGATATTGTAAAAAAAGATGAAGACTTGGCACATACTTCTAGCTCAAAAATGATTATAAAGATGCATGGAGATTTAGATAATAAAAATATTATTTTGAAAAAATCGGACTTTAAAAATTATGAAGAAAAATTCCCTTTAGTTTCTACTTTTATAAAAGGATTATTTACAACTAATACAATTCTATTTATTGGTTATTCTTTAAGTGATCCAAATGTTCAATATATAATTTCTTGGATAAAAAAAATATTAAAGGAAGATTTTAGGAAAGTTTATTTAGTTGATTATGAAGGATTTGGTAAAAAAGAAAATGAAGATGAAGAGATAATAAATAAAATTATTTTACCTGATTTAAAGAAAAAAGAATATTCAGGAATGAATGAAGAAGAATTATTAAATAATAAAGGGAAATTATTAACTGATTTTTTAGAAGATTTAGCAAAACAGAAAGAGGAAAAATTAATAGAAGAAAATTATTTGATTTATTCTAAATTAGATTATTTAACAGAGATTAATTTTAAAGAATTAATAAAAAATATTGATATTAATTTTTCTTTTGGAAATGATAGGATATTAGATGAAAAGAGCATTGAGGAGAATTTTAGAAATGAGCTAGATTTATCGGAAATAAAAAAATATTTAGATGTTTTAGTAAAATCAGATGTAAAATTAGTAAAAAATGAATCAGTTAGTTTGATACTAGATAATAATAAAAATTTAGATATAATTTTAGAGAAACAAGAAAAATTAAATGAAATTTTAGAATATATATTAGAATTTGATAAAGAAAAATTTAAAAAAGCTGTATCAGAAAATGAAAAAATAAGTGCTGAAAATTTAGTTGTTAGTGGATGTATATTTTTTGAAGAGTATAATTTGGCAAGAGAAATATTAACAAAAAAACTAAAAGAATATCAATTGTATAATAATAAAGAAAAAATTTTATGGACATATTTTCTTTTGAATATAATACAAAGGTTAGATTTAAGAACTCATTTTTCTTCGGAAGAAGAGATTAATTTAAAAAAGATATATAATAAATATTTTAAAAGAAAAACAACTCTTTATGAAGAAATAATTAATTGGGAAACCTTAGAAAAGAATTCTAAACAACTGAATAAATATATAGAGAAAGTTAGAGAAGATAAGAATACTTATTTTTACAGAGAAGCATCTTTAATAACAGAAAGCCAACTTTTGATAAGAGATATTTATAAATTTATTTTTATGAATGGAATTTCTACTAATTTTTCTGAAATAAAAGATATGACAAAAAAATATATTGAAATCCTTTTGATTGCTTATAAAAATGATTCACAAAAAATAGACAAAAAGAGATGGAAAATTTTAAGTTTAGACAATTTTAATTATTATGATTATTTTTTTATGATTGAACTTTCAAATAGTGTTTTAAAAAAATTATTTGCTGAATACAATATAATGTATTTAAATTGTGAAAATATAACTTTAAATAAGCTTCTAAATGCTTTGAAAAATTTGATAGGTATATTAGATGAAAAACAAGTTCATTTCAATAAGTTTATGGAACGATTAGGAAATATACTATTTTTAATTTATAAGCATAACTTAAAAGAAGAAGATTTTGAGAAAGTGCTAAGCATTTTAATAAATAGCAATAAGTTTGAAATATTTTATATGGATGAATTTAGGTATCGTGATTTACAGGATTGTTTTTTAGGAATTTTAGATCAAAATAATGAGTATTTATCTGAAGAGTGTTTGAATAATATGATTAATAAAATAATAGAAAGTAAAACTAAAACAAATAATAAAGTAATAGGAATGATGACTTATTATTATTCAACTATTATTTCTAAAAAAATGGAAATAACAGAAAAATTAAAAGAATACTTTTCTATAAATGATAGGTCAGTTGAAATTTATTTTTTAAGATTATTTGAATCAAATGTTAAAGAAAAAGAAATTTACAAAATAATGAATGAACTGAAAAAAGATTTTGATTTACAATTATATATAGAATTGTTAAGGTTTAGTTATATAGATTATGATTTAAACTTAGAAAATCATGTTATCACTCATTTAGATAATATTTTTTGTAAAAAATGTATAGAAAATTCGAAATACGCATCTATACTCTATGAATTTTATTCTTTACTAGAAAATAATAAAGTTTCGCCAGAGTTAAAATTAAAATTAAAAAATTATAATAATGAAAACTTTAGATACTACTTAAAAGAGAGTAAATCAGAAAATGAATGGGAATATTTTTTAGATACCAAACATTTTGATTATAGTAAATTTACAATAAGTGATTTAAATTCATTTACAGAATATGGAATACAAAAAATAATTCAAAGAGGAAAGGAAAATAAAGCGTTCATGAAGTTGATTTATGAATATTTAAAAGCTAATGCAAATAATCATATTCTAAAAGCATATTTAAAAGAGGTTTTTAAAGAAAATGTAGAATAATTTTTAAGAAGGAAATATTATAAAAATAAAAAATTTAATTGAAAAGACATTATGTAATATAGTGTCTTTTTTTTTATTTTTTACAAAAAAATTGATTTTTTGCAAAAAACAAGGTATAATAGTAAAAAAACATAGATAAATTTTAAAAAAGGAGTGCGGTGTATGTATATACTTAATTTGATAGAAAATAGTTTTAATTGTGAAAGATTGAAAAAAATGAGAATAAAGAGAAATTTATCCCTCACTGTTTTTTGCAAGGCCAAATTCCCTGTTTTTGAAAAGCAAAGCTACAGGGAATTTTCTTCCTATCCTAATCCTGAT
>NZ_JTLI01000062.1 GCF_000799075.1 Cetobacterium sp. ZOR0034 | reverse complement strand
AAATAAAATTTAAAATTATGATGGAACGCCGTGTGCGGTGAAAGTCGCATGCACGGTGTGGAGCAGGGGAAAAGGTAGAGATAACTTCAAAGCCTTACCTATTGCTATAAACTTTAGAGAGTAGTACAATTTATTTATCGGATGAAAATGTGTATAGATTTAAAAGATATTATCCTAATGGTAACATAAGAGAAGAGGGAGACTATATTTATGAAGATAATTATAACAATGATATCTCTTGGATAGGAGAGCATAATTTTTATTCAGAAGAAGGAGAATTGATAGAATATGAAAAATAGTATAAGTTATTATCCAGAAGGAAATATGAAGGAAGAGCATGGATATGATGAAGATGGTAGATTAATATTTTCGAATTTCTTTAAAGAGAATGAAAAGTTAGAGTGTAGTTTAGATTTTGATGTTGCTGGTAGAGTTGTTGAAAAATTTATTTATAACGATATAGGAGACTTGGTGTATCAAGAGATTAATGATTATGACGAGGAACTTTATGTAAGAGAGTTATTTACCTATTTAGAGGATGGTTCTTTTATTGTTAAGGTATATAATATTGAGTACAAAGATTTAATGCTTAACTCAGATGAAATTATAAAAAAATATAATTCTGTAGAAATAAAATACTATAATAAATATGGACAATTTCAAAAGAAGGAGAGAGAAGATGAGTAATTATATAAAATCAAATCAAAAAAATAAAGAGTTCTTAGAAAGTAATGAGGAGAAATTATTAAAGTATATTGATAAAAAAGGAGAGTACTATCTAAATATTTTTAAAGGACCAAAAAATAAAACTAATTTCTGTGCCTTATTTTTAGGTCCATTATGGATGGGATATAGACGAATGTATTTTGAAACTTTTATTGTTGGTTGTTGTGTTGCTTTATTAGGTTTTATAGCAATGATGTATGAGTTTTTCTCTTTCAAAGTAATCTCTAATTCTACTATTAGAGGTTTGAATTATGCTTTAATGGGACTGATGGGATTTTTTGGTAACTATATCTATTTTTTATCTTTAAAAAGAAGAATAACTAAAGGTGATGAAAAAAAAGGAGTTTCAAAAATAGGAATTTTATATGGATTTATTTTAGGTGTTTTAATGCCAATGGCTATAGCAGGAGTAGCTGGAATTATTTTAATGCTTTTATTGGGAGAGTAATGTGAAAAGTTCAAATAAGAAATTAATAGTAGGAATTGGTATAGCCATTTTTATATTTTTGACATCTTTCACATCTAAAATTAAAAGAAGAGAGGGATATAGAGGAGTATATCCCTCTCTTAATTTTAAGATGAGTAGTAATAGCACAGAGGGAACTTTATATATTGTGCTTGGAATGACTTTAGAGCCTTTAGCAATTCCTGTATATATGGTAGATAGAACATCGTCATTTCTGTATGATACAATTCTTTTTCCTATAGATTTATATAGAGATTATAAAGCTAGTAATGGGAAATTCATTGAATATTATGAGGAGGATTTTAGAGTTGAGTGGATTGGAAGAGAAAAAATAAAACCACTCTATACGGATAAAAAAAGATTGGAATATACTTTGAAAAATGGAAAATACGTAGGCGAATATCATGAATATTTTGAAGATGGAAGTATCAAAGAGTTTTCCAACTGGAAAAATGGGAAATTAGATGGAGTGAAAAAAACATATTATTCATCAAAAGAGATTGTAACAGATGAAATGTGGGAAGATGATCGATTGATATCTTTAATTTATTATGATTCTGATAGGAAAGTATTAGCTAAGATTTCAAATGATGTTTCTTCAAAGATATTTTTAAAAAAAGAGTATGAGCATTTAAAAGATGTTACGATAGTTCAAGTTTTCAAATATGATTCTCCAATTACATTTTATGTTGATGAAGTTAATAAACTTGGAAGTGGTATATGGATAAAAACACAAAATTTTAAAAATGATAGATTAATTTATGAAGTTATGGATACTTATGTTGGTGATAAGAGAACAGGATCTAAAGAGGTAGAGTATTCAGAAGATGGAGCTATTATCTATGAGTGTGTTTTAAATGAAGATGAAGAAAGTGAGTTATATAAAAAAAATTATAAATCTGATAATTAAATAATAATTTATAGAGATGAGGGGAAAATGGGAGAACTTTTAATAATTACATTTTTTATTATTTTTTTCTATCTATGCTATGTTTATGATAGTTTTTATTTTGAACCGGTGACTAAGGAAAAATTGGAAAGTGTTAAAGAAACTAAGGAGATTTTATCTAAAAAAGATTTGCTTTTATTGAATGGAATTTACAAAAATATATTCTTATTAAAAAATAAAGGGACTGTGACTATTTTAGAAGGAGAGGTCAAGAAAAAAGATAGAAGTTTTCGTGGGAAATATGGGATTAAGTACAGATACTCTTTTGACTATATCAACGATTGGAAAATAAATATTTTTAATTCTCATTTTATAAATAAGAATGAGTTCTTTTTAAAAGAGAATGATGCTGTAACTTTAAAAGGAGTTATACATTCAGGAAGTTTTTATGTTATTGAGATAAATGGATTTAATATTTTAGATTATGTTAAAGAGATTAAGAGTTTTCCGACAGAAAAAGATAAAACAGATCCAATTTTTAGTAACCTTATTTTATCTTTTATATTTTTATTGGTTGCATTTTTTAATCCTTTTTCAAAACTAACGATTATATCTACTTTGTGTATTGTGGTATGTACTATTATTTTTAATTTAAATGGTCTGTTTTTTTCAAAACTATATAAAATTGGAGAAAAATTATGTAAAGTGGAATATTTTCCAACTTTTTCAATAGATGATGTTATAACAAATGGAAAGTTAACTACTAGAGTTAGTCGGCTTAGATGTATTGAAATATCTACTTTATTAACGTTAATCGTTTGTTTAGTTTTTTCTTTTAAAGCTTTTAAAATCTATAGTGATGGCCTACATAGAGGTACTCCAAAAGAGATAGTTATTACGAGAGAGAAAGAATATAGTTTTTCAGATTTTGAAATAGGAGATAAATTAATTCTAAAAAATGTTCAGGCTATGTCAGATGAATCTACAGGAACAATCTATCTTTTAAGAAAGGAAAACTCTACCGAAGATAATGAGGTAGTAACTCGTCTTAAAGAACTTCCACTATATCCTTTGAGAAATGAAAGCGTTATTCAAATGGCTGATGTTTATAGTTTTTATGAACAAGAGATTGAATTTTTAAAAGAGCGTAGAGAGATTAGAAAAAATGATTTTATGTTTAAGATAGATTTGATACCTGAAAATGTAAGACGCTACTATACTTTTTCGACTGGAGGTGTCAGTTACGATTTATTAAAAAGAAATTCAAAACAAATTTTAAAGTTTGTAAATGGAATCGAGTTTAGTACGACAGGAGTTATAACAAAGAAAAATAAAATGACTAAAATAATAACGTTAGATGCCTCTAAAAAAGATTTCGGTGAAAAGGAGTTTCAAAATTTAAAAGAGATGTTTAAGATTTATATTTTAATTGTTCTGTTATATTTATATCTATTTTTTATGTATCTATATAAATATTGGTTTGTAAAAAATAAATTGTAGATATCTGAAGATGTTTAGAAAGAATTAAAAATTATAGATATATTTTTTTATAAACTTAAATGAATTTAGAGAAAATAGTAATTTCTGAAAATAAAAAAGGAAATTTAAGTATTGGTCGAAGTGAATAAATAGATTAAAATTAAAGGAGGGGGAAGTGCATAAGATAACAGGGATTATGTTTTATTATTATTTCGTTTGCAAAAGAAAACTTTGGTTATTTTCAAAAGATATATCGTTTGAAGAAGAGAATGAAAATGTCATTTTAGGAAAGCTTTTAGATGAAAGTTCATATTCTAAAGAAGAGAAACATATTATGATAGATGAAACTATCAATATTGATTTTTTAAAGCGTTGGGAAGTCTTGCATGAAGTTAAAAAGAGTAAAAATATAGAAGAGGCAAGTATATGGCAAGTTAAATATTATTTATACTTTCTAAAAAACAAAAATATAGATGTAAAAAAAGGAATAATTGATTATCCTAAAATTAAAGAGATTCAAGAGGTTACTTTAGAGGAAGAAGATATAAAAAAAATTGAAAATATTTTAGAAGAGATAAAAATTATTTTAACATCTGAATCACCACCAATCTTTAAAAAGTTACCTATTTGCAAAAGTTGTGCATATTTTGAATATTGTATGTGTTAGGAGGAATTTTAAATATGAGTGAAAGTTACTATCTTTTTTCAAATGGAACATTAAGTAGAAAAGATAATGTATTTAGATTAAAAACACCAACAGGTGAATTTAAAGATTTAAAAATAGAAGTGGCTAGAGATATATATGTTTTTGGAGAGTTAACATTAAATACTAAATGTTTAAATTATATGGGACAATTAAATATTCCAACTCATTTTTTTAATTACTATGGATTTTATACAGGGAGTTTTTATCCTAAAGAAACAAAAGTATCAGGAGCACTTCTTGTTAAGCAGGTTGAAGCACTTTTAGATGAAAATAAAAAAATGATGCTAGCTCAAGAGTTTATAGTAGGTGGAGCTCATAATATTTTAAGAAATTTAAAGTATTATAACAATAGAGATAAAGATTTATCTGAAACAATTTCAAATATAGAGTTTCTCGTAAAAGAGATTAAAAAAACAAAAAGTGTTCAAGAGTTAATGGGAATAGAGGGAAATATTAGAAAACTATATTATGATTCTTGGAATAAAATTTTTAATAAAGAAGTGGAGTTTGAAAAAAGAGTTAAAAGACCACCAGATAATATGGTAAATTGTTTAATATCTTTTATTAATACCTTAGTTTACACAGCAACATTAAGTGAGATTTATAAAACTCAATTAAATCCAACTATTAGTTACTTGCATGTTCCTGGAGAAAAAAGATTTTCTTTATGCTTAGATATTTCTGAAATATTTAAACCTCTAATAAGTGATCGAATGATTTTTTCACTAATAAATAAAAATATTATTACAGAGGACGATTTTGATAAAGAATCAAACTTTTGTTACTTAAAACCAAAAGCAAAGATGAAAATTTTAAAAGAATTTGATGAAAGAATGAAAACAACCATTAAACATAGAGATTTAAATAGAAATACAAGCTATAGACATCTATTGAGATTAGAGTGCTATAAATTGATAAAAACAATAGTTGAAGATGTACAGTATAATTCATTTAAAATGTGGTGGTGATTTATGTATATAATTTTAGTTTACGATATATCCTTAGATAATCCTGAAGGTAGTAAGGTTCTTAGAAACGTTTTTAAGATTTGTAAAAGGTATCTTACACATATTCAAAACTCTGTTTTTGAAGGAGAGTTAACACCACCTCTTTTAGAAAAGCTTCGGTTAGAGTTAAAGGACTATATAAGAGATGATTATGACTCGTTAATTGTTTTTGAAAATCCACAAAGTAAGAAGTTGAAAAAACATTTTTGGGGATTAGTTGATGAGAAAACCTCTAATTTCTTTTAATAGTCAAATAAAGATTTGACTTAATAAAATCAGCATGCTATTTTATAAATAACGATGAAAAGGGGGGATTATATGAGATTAGAATTAAATTTTATAGTTGAAAAGAACGAAATACCAATTGAGTTTAGAAAAACAATAGTGTCATTTTTCAAGAGTGTAATTGAAAATTATGACAAAGATTTATTTAAAAGTTTATATGATATAGGAAAAGAAAAAAGAGTAACCTTCGCACCATTTTTTACACCACTTCAATTCAATAAAAATAGTATTTTATTAAAAAGTAATAATATAAAAGTTATATTTTCAACAGAGGATGAACTTTTGGGATTGCATTATTTTAACGCCTTTTTACAAAATTTAGAAAATTCATATACATTTAAAAATAACAAATTAACTTTAATAAGAGCAATAAAAATAAAAGAGAAAAAAATAGAAAATGATAAAGCAATTTTTAAAATTTTATCACCTTTAATTATTAGAGAGCAATTAAATGAAGATAAAAGCTGGTATCATCTTTTAGATGAAAAAGGAATAGAAGTTTTAAAAAGAAACCTATTAACTACACTTAAAGGAGAGTTTCCAGAAAAATATTTAGTAGAGTTAGAAATTTTTCCTTTAGAAACAAAAAAAGTAGTAACAACATTTTATGGAATAAAAATGCAAGGAACACTTGGTATAATTGAAATAAGAGGAAGAAAAGAGATTTTAAATAGTCTGTATAAGAGTGGAGCTTTAAGTAGTAGAAAATCAATGGGGTTTGGAATGTTAGATATAATTGAATAGGGGGGCTGTAAGATGGCATTGATAAAATTAGAGCCTTTAGATTGGAGATATAGCTCAGCGATAGTTGGAATATCTAGATATTTAAGCTATCACTCTTGTGATTATATCTTAACTGAAGACTATATTGAATTTGAAGATGAAGATATTTTTGAAGAAAGATATTTAGAGTTTGTTGAAAAATATTTTAAAGAATCTATGCACCACATAGCTATTCTTGAGAATTTAGAAATTAGTTATGATGATGAAAGTAAAGAAACAGAAAGAGTGAAGCTGATCAATGAAAAGTTAAAAGCTAATACAATTTTAAAAAATTTATTTTCTAAGATTAAGTATGATGGAGAGAACTCAGAAGAGATAGTAAAAGTTATAGAAGATAATAAAACTGAAATTATAAAAAATACTTATAAAGGTGGTAGAAGTTTATACTATAATTTTTGTAATCCAAATCAACTTCTTAATAAAAAAGGAAAAGTTTGTCGTATAAATGGATACTCAATTGATATGGGAAAAAAATCTAAAGGGAATTCATATAAGCAGGATGCGAAAACATTTGTATATAACGATAGTGAGTATTTTGATTTTATACCATTTGGTTTTAGTAAGGATAGAGAGGCATTTTTTATTAATTGTAACGTAGATTTAAAAAAAATGGTGATGGTTAATAATGTAGATTTTAGACCAGAAGAGAGAAATACTTTGAGATCTGAGATACTTTTGAATTTAGGAACAGCTAATTCAAGAATAGAATTTGATGTTGAAGTAATTGTTAAAGATAGAGAAAAAGATTTCTTTGAGACGCTATTTATTCGTCAAGAAGCTATAGATATTTTTAAAAATATAAGAGAGGAAACCAAAGTAGCTTTAAAATATCCTTGTAATATTGGAAAAATAAGTGGCTTTTCATCTTCTGAATATATTCCAGTAGAGAAAATAGTAACAGATAGCATTTTAAATCTATTGTCGTTAGATAACTTAATTGAATTTTTATTAAAAAATGGAACTAAAAAATATTTAGTGAGTCATTTAATCTCTATAAATATTTTGATTTATAAGGGGGTAAAGGAGATGTATTATCAATATAAACAAGCTCGTGAAGATGCGGCAAAAATAAGAGTGAAATTACCAGAGAATAAAATTAGAACTTATGAACAAAGGTTAGTAACAGCAATATCATTAAAAGATTATGATAGAGTTAAAGAGGTTTTACTTCATCTATCATCAACAGCACAGTTACCGATAAGAGCATTAATTCCTTTGTGTTATGACTTTGAAGCAAATAAAAATTTGGCTTACATATTTATAAATTGTTTAGGAGATAAAGAGGGGTATTCTGGAAAAATAGATTTTGAAAGTAATCAAAAGAATGAAGAGGGGGCAAAATAATGGAAAAAAAATCTTTAACACTAACTGTAGTTGCAAATATGACATCTAATTATGGAGAGGGGTTAGGAAACGTTTCAACTGTTCAAAAAATTTATAGAGAAGGAAAAGTTTACGCAACAAGAAGTAGAGAGAGCTTGAAAAATGCAGTTATGGTTCAAAGTGGAATGTATGATGATTTAGTGGTTACAGTAGATGGAGCAACACAAAAAGATGTTTCAGAAGAAAGAAATGTTAGTAATTGTAGAGCTTTAGAGGGTGGATATATGAATACCGCTGTTGGAGCTAAAAAGCAAACGTATATTAGAAATAGTTCATTTTACTTTACAGATGCAATAGCTTGTGATGCTTTTAGAGTTGATGCTAGATTCCATAACAATCTTTATTTAGCGACAACTTATGCAGAAGCTAACAATATAAATCTTCAAGAAAAAGGTGGAGCAAAATCTTCTGGATTAATGCCATACAACTATGAGTATGATAAATCTTTAAAAATATATTCTTTGACAATAGATTTGAGTATGATAGGAAAAGATGAAAATTTTAAAACTGAATCTAGTGTGGAAGAAAAAGTAGAGAGAGTAAATAGAATCTTAGATACTATTCAGAATTTAAGCTTAGTTGTAAAGGGTAATTTGGATAATGCAGAGCCAATTTTTGTTGTGGGAGGATTATCACCAAGAATGACTCATATATTTGAAAATACAATAAGAGTAAAAGATAATAAACTTCATATAAGTAAGGATTTGAAAAATAAAATAGAAGATGGGTATTATGTTGGGTTATTAGAAGGAGATAATTTAGATAATGAACTAGAGATTGTAAATTCATTAAATCCAATTTCTGTTGGGGAAGTGTTCAAGAAGTTAAAAGATGATGTAAAGAAATATTATGGAGTTTAATTATGGAGCTTCTTAGAATAAAATTAACTCAGAGTAAAGCCCATTATAGAAAAGAGGAAAGTATTGACAATAGAATGACTTATCCACTACCACCATATTCAACAGTCATAGGTGCATTGCATAAGGCTTGTAGTTATAGTGAGTATCATCCTATGGATATATCAATTCAAGGAAGATATAAAAGTTTATCTAGAGAGGCTTTTACAGATCATTTATATTTAAACTCTGTTATGGATGATAGAGGCATTCTTGTGAAAGTCCCACATGAAAACTTACATTCAAAAGGATTTGTAAAAATTGCTGAAGCAACGAAATCACAGGGGAATAGTTTTAAAAATGAGATTACTATATTTGTATATAATAGAGAGTTACTTGATGAGTATAAGAGTTTAAAAGAGAATGATCCTAAAAATAATGAATTAAATAAGTATAAAAGTTTAGTAACGTCACTAAAATATTATGAAGTACTAAATGAAGTTGAGTTAGTACTTCATATATCTAGTGATGTTGAGACTTTAGAGGAGATTAAAAAAAATATTTATAATCTGAAGTCAATTGGAAGAAGTGAAGATTTTGTAGATGTTGAAGAGTGTGAATTTGTTCATATAAAAGATATTGATGAAGAGATAGAAAGCCAATATTCTGGATATTTAAAAATTGAAAATATCAGAAATGATAATGTTTTTTCAAGAACAGATACTCATGATATAGGAGGAACACTATATTTTTTAAATAAAGATTATACGATTGTAAAAAATCAGAGAATTTTTAATAAAAAGAAAGTAGTGTATTCTTCTAAATACAAAATTGAAGAGATTAACGAAGGTATACTTTACGATGGTGAATATATAATTGATTTAGTATAAATATAAAATTTAATTTAACCAATATGGAAGAAAAAGTGGGGGGCGTTTATGAATATTCAAGAAATTTTAAGTAGGTCACTAGCAAAACCATTAGAAACAATAAGAGAGCACACAGATAAAGTTAAATCTAGAGCTGAAGAGTTGAGAGAAATGAAGTATATTTCAGAAAATCAATATAGATTGTTAGAGTTAGCTTGTGAATATCATGATTACGGAAAGTTAAATCCAGAGTTTCAGAATAGAATAAAAAATAAAACTAAGTTTAATAACGAAAAAGAAGTTGGTCATAATATATTATCAACTTATTTTATAGATAAAAATAAAATAGAGGATAGAGAAGAATATTTAAAAGTTCTTTATGCAGTATTAAATCATCATTTTTACACAGATAATCTTCAAGTTTTGGAAAATGAAAAGAAATTATGTTTAGATTTGTTGAAAGATTTTGAAGTTCAGAAAATAACTTTAAAAGATATAAAACAACTAAAAAGTAATATAGATGAATCATTTGATGTATTAACAGGACTCTTAAATAAGTGTGATTATTCAGGAAGTGGAAACTATCCGATTGAGTATTTGAATAATTTTTTATTAAAGTCATTAGAGGAACTAAGTTATTCTTGGAATGAATTACAAGAGTATTGTATTGAAAATAGAGATGAAAATTTAATTGTTATAGCTAATACAGGAATGGGTAAGACTGAAGCTGGATTGCTGTGGATAGGAAATAATAAAGGTTTTTTTATATTGCCATTAAAAACAGCTATAAACTCTATATATAAAAGAGTAAGCCAAGATTTAATAAAAAGTGAGATTGAGAAAAGAGTTGTGTTACTTCATTCTGAAGCAGTTGATTATCTATTTTCAAATACGAATGATAGCTATGAAAGTATAAAAAATTATATAGGAGAGGGAAAAGCACTTTCTATTCCATTGACAATTTCAACACTTGATCAAATTTTTAATTTTGTATTTCTATATCCAGGGCATGAGGTAAAATTAGCTACTTTGAGTTATTCCAAAGTAGTATTAGATGAGATTCAGGCATACTCTCCGGATTTGTTGGCATATATAGTAATAGGGCTCAAAAAAATAAAAGATGTTGGAGGGAAGTTTGCAATATTAACAGCTACATTACCACCATTTATAAAAGATTGTATTGAAAAAGAGATTGGGTCTATAAAGTATGAAAAATTTATAAAAGGTGACGATAGACACAATTTAAAAATAGAAAATTCAGAAATAGATGCAGATTTTATATATAGTCATTATGCAGAGAATGGTGGAAAAACACTAGTTGTATGTAATACTGTAAAAAAAGCTCAAGAGATTTATAAAAAATTAAAGGAGATTGGTATTAGAAAAGAGGAGATAGAGTTATTACATTCAAAATATTTAAAAAAAGATAGATTAGAAAAAGAAAAAAAGATATTAGAGTTTGGAAAAACAGAGGTCATAGGAAATAAAATTTGGATATCTACGTCTTTAGTTGAGGCAAGTTTAGATATTGATTTTGATTTTCTTTTTACTGAGCTAAATGATTTAAGTGGATTATTTCAAAGATTAGGTAGGGTGAATAGAAAAGGGAAGAAATCTGTTGAGAGAACAAATGCTTTTGTTTTTACAGAGATTAATAAAAATTTATTTATAAATGGAGAAAAAGGGTTTATAGATAAAGATATATTTACATTATCAAAGTTGGCTTTAAGTGAGGTTGATGGAATACTTTCTGAAGAGGAAAAATATAATTTGATTGAAAAGTATTTAACTTCAGACAATTTGAAAAAATCAAGTTTTATGGATAAATTTAATGGAGATAAGAATTATATGAATCAAATTTGGAGAGGAAGGTTTGAGAAGGAAGAGGTGGCCAAAAGGTTTAGAAATATTATATCTTATAAATGTATTCCATATAAAGTTTATGAAGAGTATCAAGATATCATAGATGAATTGGTAGATAAGTATGAAACTAGTGAAGGGGTTGAAAGAGAGGAAGCTAGGATAGAACTAAATATGTATACTTTAGGACTTGGGATATATGAAAAAGGGAAAAATGCTACCTTAAAGCAATTAGGAAGAGAGATAGTATATTTTGTAGATGGAGAGTATTCATATGAATTAGGTTTTGAAAGAGCTCAAAAAGAAAAAGAAGAGGGAATATCTTTTGATAATTTCGTTTAAAAAATCTTTCGGTTATGAAAGAGGTTTAATCTTTGAGAAAACCTATTGAAAGTTTTTAATTTGAATAGATTATCTTATATTTATTGGAAATAAAATTTACACGTCTGTCGACCTAGAATAAGTCAAAAATATAGGGGATTCGACAGATTAAGATAAAGCTCTTTAATTGAGGATGGTTTAAAATTTGGGTCTTTTGAGTAAGAAAAAAATGAAAAAATATAATTGTTCGACAAAATGAACACTATAATGTATATTATAGAGAAAAGTTATATTAGTATGGCTTTTAATCTAATCAGTATGGAATGTAAATAGTATCGTCGACAAAGTACCATGCTCTTGATATGCCTTTTAATCTAATCAGTATGGAATGTAAATATGAAAATTTTCAAATTCTTTTCTCCAATAATTTTTCTTTTAATCTAATCAGTATGGAATGTAAATGATTATGATGATGTGTATATAGCTGGAAGAGAGTTCTTTTAATCTAATCAGTATGGAATGTAAATGACTCTTTCATTTCAACAAGTTTCTCTGACATCTGCTTTTAATCTAATCAGTATGGAATGTAAATATCGATGAAACTAGTTGGTAGTTAGCTTCTAGAATTCCTTTTAATCTAATCAGTATGGAATGTAAATACAGATAGTGCAAAAGAATTTGTAAAATTTTTTAACTTTTAATCTAATCAGTATGGAATGTAAATTTTTGAATCCCAGATCACCGTTTGCAAGTGACATAGCCTTTTAATCTAATCAGTATGGAATGTAAATTAATTAAAAAAATAGGTATGGGAAAGTTTGGTCCTGTCTTTTAATCTAATCAGTATGGAATGTAAATTCATCACTTCTTCCATTAACTTTAAAGCATTTTGTCTTTTAATCTAATCAGTATGGAATGTAAATTTCTTAAAAAGAGAGAATAAATTAGGACCTTACTCCCTTTTAATCTAATCAGTATGGAATGTAAATATCCTTCTTGATGCCTAGAAATACTAGGAATATCTACTTTTAATCTAATCAGTATGGAATGTAAATATTAAGCTCTCTCCCTCTTTTACAACCTTTGTGTTCACTTTTAATCTAATCAGTATGGAATGTAAATATTTACGAGTTTAATGTAGAAAGTGAGATAGATCCTTCTTTTAATCTAATCAGTATGGAATGTAAATATTGTATTTTTGCATACTTCTATAAATTCTTTTTTAGTCTTTTAATCTAATCAGTATGGAATGTAAATTATTCTCGCCTGTTACGTTCAGTATAGCTCCGACCGCTTTTAATCTAATCAGTATGGAATGTAAATGAATATTAAGTCTTATAGAAGAGATTTTTTCATTTATCCTTTTAATCTAATCAGTATGGAATGTAAATACTTTTGTTGCCTTACATTCCAATGTTCTAACAGTGTCTTTTAATCTAATCAGTATGGAATGTAAATAAAGAAAGCATACCAGCTTTCATTCACGATACTGTAACTTTTAATCTAATCAGTATGGAATGTATGTTTGTTGTAAAATAAACATATAACTTTCTGCAAAGAAAAAGTGAATATAAAAAAACCATTGAAAACAGAATCCT